>JAUVHQ010000033.1 GCA_030593185.1 Bacteroidota bacterium | reverse complement strand
AAAGAGAATTCTTCAAGAAAAGAAATACCGGTACATAAATCTTCAACTTCGTTAATCATGACTTTTACCTCTGCTTTGATCGGACTTTGATCAGTAACCGGAAAAAGTTCATCAATAACTGTAAGATGGAGAGATTCAATTCCATCTATAGCCTTCTGGTAACCAGCACTTTTGTTAACAGCAAAATTTCCGCATTGTTCCAATTGATCGGTAATCCCCTGAAATGCTGAAACTACAATGGTCAATTTTTCTTTTTGGTAGTAATTACTAATAATTGCACTCAGGTTTCTTATATCCTTTGCCGATCTGATACAGGAACCGCCGAATTTAAGTACTCTCATTTTGTTTAAAATTATATTGTTATATATATTAGTGATCAGGATATGATCTTGATTTATAGGAATATACTACAGAATCGATGATATGTGTAATTATTACCCCCTAGGGGGTACATGTAAATGTTGATGAGAACAGGTGGGGTACAGAATGATTGATGTTAACAGACTCTGATGGAGCTATAGAAAAGCCTGATATGAAAATAAAATTCTGCATTTTAAATTTGAAATTGAAAGTGTAAAGATAGAAATAAAATTATTATTTTTTACTTTATCATTAATTAGAGTTTAATTAAACGATCCGTCTTGAATATTAATACGTTGAAGGAAAAGTATTAATATATTACACTCTTATCTGACCATCACCATAAATGATATATTTTGTAGTAGTAAGTTCTTTCAGTCCCATAGGCCCTCTGGCATGAAGTTTCTGAGTGCTAATCCCTATCTCTGCCCCGAAACCGAATTCATAACCGTCTGTAAACCGGGTAGAAGCATTCACATATACTGCCGCTGCATCAATCTCATTTAAAAACCGTTGAGCATGTGAATAATTCTCTGTGATAATGGCTTCAGAGTGTTTTGTCCCGTATGCGTGGATGTGGTTTAAGGCTTCATCAAGTGAATCAACAACTTTAACGGCAAGGATCAGATTAAGGTATTCAGTTGACCAGTCCTCTTCGGTTGCCTGTTTAGCACCTGGATAATATTTAGTAACTGTATCGTCACCTCTGATTTCCACGTTTTTATCAGATAGTTTACGGCAAATTTCCGGAATAAACTCTTCGGCAATCTCCGAATGAATCAGCAGGGTTTCTGCAGCATTGCATACTCCGGGTCGCTGTGTTTTTGCATTTATAGTGATATTGTTTGCCTTCTCAATATCAGCATAATTATCAACATAGATATGGCAATTACCAACTCCGGTTTCAATCACCGGAACCGAACTGTTCTCAACTACTGTTTTGATAAGACCCGCACCGCCTCTTGGGATGAGCAGGTCAAGGTATCCATTCAGTTTCATTAGGGCCAGGGAACTTTCGCGTGTAGTGTCTTCAATTACCTGGACTGCCTTAACAGGAAATTTGCAATTTGTTAAAGAAAGTTGAAGGATCCTGTTAATGGCCAGATTAGAATGAATAGCCTCTTTCCCACCCCTGAGAATAGAGGCATTACCGGTCTTCAGACATAATCCGAATGCATCTACAGTAACATTTGGCCTCGATTCAAAAATAATCCCGATAACTCCGATCGGGACCCTCTGTTTTCCAATCATCAGTCCGTTTGGTCTTCGGTTCATACTCAGGACTTCTCCTACCGGATCATTCAATGAAGCAATTTCCCGTAAGCCTTCAGCCATACCTAAAATCCTGCCTTCATCCAGGATCAGTCGGTCTAGCAGTGTATCTTTGATTCCGTTCTTCCTGGCAGAGCGAAGGTCTTTTTTATTTGCAATAATAATCTCTTCTTTGTGTCTCATAAGAAGTTCAGCAGAGTGTAGTAAAACATCATTTTTCCTGTCAGAAGAAACTTTCATGAGGTAGTTGGCAGCCTCTTTTGCATTCTTTCCTTTTGTTGTCAATTCTTCCATAATTTTCTTTTTATTTCAATTCATTATGTTTTCTATTGATTTACCCTTCATTAGGTTTTACTTGAAATAAAATAGGTTCCAATCTCTTTGCCTTTAATAATATCATAAATTATTTCCGGTTCTTTACCATTGGTAAGAATTGTATCAATACCTGCTTCAAAACAGATCTTCACAGCATCAAGTTTGGTTGTCATACCTCCTGTTCCAAATGAATTTTTTGAGCCTCTGGCACTTTTTTCCAAACCGGGTGAGATTTCTGTTACGGTTGGAATGAAGGTAGCATTTATAATTTTTTTCAGATCTTCCGAGTATAATCCCTCGATATCAGAAAGCATTATGAGCAGATCGGCGTTTATAAGAACAGCAACACTTGTAGATAAAATATAATTGTTACCAAATTCAACGCCACGGGTCGAAACAGTGTCGTTTTCATTGATTATTGGCAATATATTCATATTAAGAAGCGAATTAAGTGTATTACAGGCATTTTCCCGGCGTACCGGATTTAAAATGCCGTCTTTTGTAAGCAACACCTGGGCAACAACCTGATCATATTCCTTAAAGAATTTCTGGTAGATTCTTATTAATTCCGCTTGCCCGATTGCGGCCAGGGCTTGTTTTTCTGATAAATTATGTGGTTTCTTATCAATACCTAATATGCCCCCGCCAACAGCAACAGCCCCTGAAGTAACTAAAATCACTTCAACATTATCCTGATGGATCTTTGTCAGGACTGTAGCAAGTGATTCGATCCTCTGAAGATTTATTCTGCCATTTGAAAATGACAGGGTGGAACTGCCAACTTTAATGACTATTCTTTTCTTTTGCGATAGTTTTTTTACTCGATCCATAATCTAATAGTGAAAGAATAATTTGTTAAAATCTGGTGGAAATGGCTCAGATAAATATTTCCCATAAGATATTTTCTTCTGGATATTTGTAATGGTCTCAATTAGTTTGTTCTCATTCACTTTTATATTTTCAAACTTATTGCCACGGTGTATAAATAGAAATTTCCCGTTTTCTTTGGATTTCACTATGATCAATTCGGCATCAACTATACTGACAACATTCAGTACCATATAGTAATTATCATCCAGGTCAATATCATCCGTCGAAACTGAATCATTTTCATTGATAATAGGGATGATCTTCTTTGAAAGCAGGTTTATCAATGTGTTTTGTGTGTTCCTGTTCCTTATGGGGTTATTAATTACATCATTGGTTAGCAGAATCTGTGCAGCTACCTGGTTGAACATATCAAAATAGTACCGGTAATATTTCATCAATTCAACCTGGCCTACAGCAGCTACTGCTTGTTTCGTAATACGCTCCACAGGCAAATTTTCAAGTCCCAGTTTTGTGGCTCCGAGAAAAATGGCACCCGATGAAACAACCAGTATCTCAATGCCGCTGTTACGCAAATTGGTTAACACCATTGTCAACCTTTCTAATTTCTTTTTATCAAATTTTCCTTCCGGTGTTATCAGGCTGGTAATTTCAACTTTGACTACTATCTTCATGAATTCTGTTATTGTTTTAATTTAGAATGCCAAAAAAAAGAAATGCCTAAAAGGTCAAAAAGTTAAATGTTGAAATGTTACTCTTGGCCTCTGCAACCCTTAGACCCTGAGACTTTAGATTGTGTGTATTAACTATTAATATTATTGCTCTGATCAGAATTACTTATTTCATTGAAGGAGGTCATTATTCCTTTAATCAATGCGGAATTTAAACCTCTATGGTCCATTTCATTCAGTCCGGCTATTGTAATTCCTCTGGGAGTAGTAACCTTATCAATTTCTTTTTCCGGATGATTTTTGGAATCGATTAGTAATGCTGAAGCTCCCTTCGATGTTTGTGAAGCAATTAGTTGAGCTTCTTCAGCATGAAAACCGATTTGTATTCCTCCCTGTGAAACAGCCCTGATTGTTCTCAGAAAAAATGCAATTCCACAGGCCCCAAGAACAGTGGCTGCCGGCATTAATTGTTCATCAATTATAATGGTTTTCCCCATTTGATTGAAAACAGATTGAACTTCTTCAAGTTTCTCATGCTCATCGGTATTTGCCGCCAGGCATGTCATTGATTCATTCACAGAAATGGCTAAATTTGGCATTACTCTGATAACAGACACACTTTTATCCACTAACCTGGCTATTGCATCTATATTATATGATGGAACTACTGAGGCCAGTACATGGGTTTCGGACTTAATGTAATTCCCGATCTCTTTTAGCAAGTTGTTTACCTGCCGGGGTCGAACTGCAATAATTATCAAATCTGCATTTTCAACTGCAAACCGGTTATCAGAAGTAATTTTAATTCCTTTTTCTGCCAAATCGTTTAATAATGACAGATTCCTTCGGGTTACTATTATGGATTCGGGATTATGCAGACCCGTTTGCAAAAGGCCAAGAGCTATGGCTTTCCCAATATTTCCACCACCCAATATTGATATCTTTTTTATCATTCTAATATTTTTTGAAGTTTAATTACCAATTTACAGGCTATAAATATGATTCTTAATTTTTTTACTTATTATAGCATTATGGGCTAGTTCAAAGCGTACCTGATCACCATTTCAATATTACTGAAGTGTCCAGACCTCCACTGTAAGTGAGAATTACTTTTTGCTTCTGTTTTTTCATTAGATTTTAGATTTAAAAGATGTGTTTATTACTTAACTATTTATTGGTATTATCGAATGAAAGTGTGATGTTTGCAGTCTAAAGTATGTAGCCTTGTTCTGATATGGGATATCAGAAGAGTCGCTGAAATAAAACAGGGCTATTGCCTGATACGGTCCTTTAATTCAGGGAAGATCAAAATCAATCTGTTGTATCCTTTGATTCTTAGGAAATTCAAAAGCTCCGATTGACTTCTGATCTTCTGAGTGTTAATGATCTGGCTGGTTGCCAATAAACGTTTGGATTTGCTTATCATAATGTATAAATATGCATTTATAATGCAAATATATGCAAAATGAAATAAATAAACCAAATTTTTGTGGAATTTTTTGTATTCTTGATCTAATTTTTATCTAATATGAGTAAAGAAATCAAAAAGCAATATTTGATTGATATATTATGTTAATTTTAGTTATTTGTAAAGGCTAACAAGTTAGAATGTATAGTTAGAAATCTTTACCCTATACTTTATTAATCAAGAAACAATTTTGAACCAAGCCTACGATCTCAACGAAGTTAAATTCCGATACGATAATATAAGTAACATTAAAAATTAATTACGTTATTAATTACGTTACTAATAACGTTATTAATAACGTTATTCTTGCTTAAAATAAAAATCTACACGATATACTATTTACATTTCGGTTTTAGTGTTATATTATTTGGGCAAAATTATTTTCGTAAAATTAAAGACCATTAAATAATCTTTTTGATGAATAAATTATTGTTTTTGAAATAAATAAATGAGTTAATATGAAAGTAATTGATTTAACAGAGGAACATAAGAAACTGTACTATGTATGCCTTGAGGACTGGTGTGATGAAATGAAAGAGGCAGGAAATCATAAGGAATGCTGGTGTAATAAAATGAAAAACAAAGGGCTTGGAGTAAAGATAGTTCTTGATGACAATGGAAAAGTTGGGGGGATGATTCAGTACATCCCTATTGAGCACTCTTCTGCAGATGGAAAAGATCTGTATTTCATCAATTGTATTTGGGTTCACGGATATAAAAAAGGACGAGGGAACTTTCAAAAAAAAGGGATGGGGAAGGCATTGCTCCTGGCGGCTGAGAATGATGTAAAAAACAGGGGAGCAAAGGGCATAGTAGCCTGGGGAATTCCTCTGCCATTCTGGATGAAGGCGGCATGGTTTAAAAAGCAGGGATATACTAAGGTGGATAAATCAGGGTTTTTAGAACCTGTCCTTTTATGGAAACCATTCACAGATGATTCAATTCCGCCAAAATGGATCAAAAAAAAGAAAAAACCGGAGAAAATCCCTGACAAGGTAACTGTAACAGGATTTATAAACGGATGGTGTCCTGCTCAAAATATTGTCTTTGAAAGAGCAAAAAGAGCTGCATCAGAATTTGGGGATAAAGTAATATTTAGAGAAATAAATACATTTGACAGAGAAGTCCTGCTGGAATGGGGAATTGCTGATGCATTATATATTAATGATAAAGATATAAGAACCGGACCGCCTCCATCCTACAAGAAAATAAAGGGAAAAATTGCTAGACAAGTTAAGAAATTATAGAGGGTTGTCTACATAATCTCATCCATCTCGCGGATTTAATGTAATATTAAAAAAAAACAGTATATTTCTCCTGGTATTTATTCAGGTGTTATTACATATTATACTGGTCTTCACCCGCTTACACATTAAACTTATTTTTTACTTATGTCCGTTCAAATAAAACAAGTTAAATCAAAAGGTGATCTTCGTAAATTCATTTATCTGCCGGATAAATTGCATAAAGATCATGAAACCTGGGTGCCTCCTTTATACTCAGATGAGTGGAAGTTCCTTAATCCAAAAGAGAATAAAGCACACTCATATTCAGATACAATTCTTTTTTTAGCTTACCGGGATAATGAAGTTGTTGGGCGGATCATGGGGATTATTAATAAGAACCATAACAAGATAAATAATATAAAGAGGGGAAGATTTTTTCTGCCCGAATCAATAAATAACCAGGAGGTTTTACATGAGTTAATATCCTCTGTTGAAGAGTGGGCGGGGAAAAAAGGAATGGACAAACTGGTTGGTCCGCTTGGGTTTTCTGACAAAGACCCCCAGGGCTTTCTTATTGAAGGATTTGAGCACCGTGCAATTATTGCAACAGCATGTAATCATAAATATATGGTGGATCTGATAGTAAATGAAGGGTTTACAAAAGAGATCGACCTTCTTGATTTTATTATTCCGGTACCAGAGAAAGTACCTGAGGTTTATGAAAGAATATTTCAACGAGCTTCCCGGAAATAAGGCTTTGTTATACAAGAATTTACTAAACGAAAGGAACTTAAAGCATATATTATACCTGTACTCAGATTAATGAATGAATGCTACAGCCACATTTATGGTTTCGTACCTATTGAGGAGGATGAGATGATTAAACTGGCTAATCAATATATACCGATACTTGATCCTAAATATGTAAAAGCTGTTACTATTGATGGGGAAATAGTAGCTTTTGCAATTGGTATACCTGATTTTAGTGAAGGACTTCAAAAATCCCGTGGCAGATTATTCCCGTTTGGAATTTTTAAGATTATGAAAGCAATGAAAAATACTGACCGGGTAAATCTATTACTCGGAGCAGTAAAACCAAAATATCAAAACCAGGGACTTAATGTTATTATTGCTGCAAAATTTTTCGAAACTGCAATTGCCAATGGGATTAAAGAACTCGAAAGTCACCTTATCCTTGAAACCAATACCAAAATGTTGGGAGAAGTTGATAAGGCAGGAGGGAAATTTTGCAAACGATTCAGGATCTTTATAAAAGATCTATTGTAATGTGTTTCTATTCAATGATCTCCAGGATTAAATATCCATTACAAGAGCAACTGCTGACTGCCGATCCCGAAAATTAGCAAATCTGCGATTTGCGTAAATTTTCGAGGATCCTCGGAAAAATATGAAATCGAAGATTTCTGTTTTTCCGGGACTGTAGACTGCCGACTGATTAGTTACAGAAATTTATAGGTAAACCCAATACTTATTATTTCTTTGAACTGTACCCGCGGACCTGAACCAATCTTAATCCCCTCGCTATCAAAAATTGGCACTTGTATATCATCATCATAAATAAGATGAGTTGAAATGGTAGCATTAATATTGTAGTTAATTTTCATTTTAAGAGTAGCCTCCCAGTCAATATCAATATTTTGGGGATTTTCTAAATAATTTGTAAACAAAGTAAGCCTATTATCAAGTGAGATATCGTCATTGAATTTTAACAGGAATTTTGCTTTCACGTACCCTCCCATTTCTGATTTTATTCTCCGGTCCGGATCCAGGCCATATTTGGTTTGGTTTATATTAATAGTATCTCGCACAATTGTCAATTTTGAGGTTATGGGGGATATCAACAGTGATGCAGTTTTGCTGGGTTTATAATCCAGACCAAGGGCAAAAAACAGGTGACCGGGAGACATAAAAGAGGATACTATTACAGAATCGTTAGGATAATTATAACCAGCGGCAATTTGGCTCTTCAAAGAGACAAGAAAACTGTAATACCAATTTTCCAGGCTTTCCTTCCCATTCTTTTTCATCATCTCGCGGCCAAGCTTACCAAAAGCTTTTTGGCCGAATTTTGTATTGATCTCCCATAAATCATCATTTTTCCTCAGCCCTTTTTCTCCCGTTTTCATTATTCCATATTTAATCCGGAAGTTATTTTCCCACTTGGTCTTGCTTTTTGTATAATTGGCAAACGAAGTAAAATCTCCAAGTGCCGAAACAGAACTCTCCCCCCCTTTAACCCAGTTTGATAAATATCCCTGTGTGAAGTTTATTCCTGATTCAGCGCCTAATTTCCAATAAACCGGCTTAACCACAATCGGTGTTATCTTACGAAGGTCAGCATCCGGTTTTTCTTCTTCAAACTTAAAATTATCAATATGTTTATTCCGGCTGAATTTTTTGAAATAAATACCATCATCCAGTGTAAGCTTTATACCTTTCCTCCCAACATTCTCCATCCATAGCCCGATTGAATCCATCACTTCATTCTTCAACCAGAACCTGGAAAAACTTTTTTCCTTTTTATTAACCCATATATTTGTCGAATCATTAGCCAGATTCATAATCCAAACCAGCATCGAATCTTTTCTTATCTCCTCAACAAGTACATTCACAGCATATCTTAACGAATCACCAATCCAGGGTTTGTTAATTTCGGTAAATGGAATATCAAGAGTGTCAGTAAGGTATAACCTTATAGAATCACCTATATGTATAATTGTAGAATCATCAAACTGTAAAAGCAATGTGTCAGGTTCCTGCACTTTTATTCCTATGGCAGCAACCGAATCAGGACCGGATGCTGTTAAAGAGTCCATTTTCTGTAATGAAATTGTATCACTGATTCCCGCAACAGAATCAGCCAATATCTGTTGGGTAATAGTTGTATCACTAATATCCAAAAATTGTCCTGATGTTACTGTATCAATTTGTGTTTCCATTGTACTGTCAGACAATGGTTTTACCTGTGGTACATAGATCGTATCTTTTGGAGAAATGAAATAATTGAGATTATTATAGGGATAGGATTCGAGAAATTTTATGGTTGAATCAATAGGACTGTTTATCACATAACAGGCAATCCGGTATAAAGCATAACGAAAAGGATCGTCAGGATCTTTCCATATCTCATCATTCAAATAAAACGACATAAGGTATTCCACCGCAGTCCTGATTGAATCATTTAACTCATCCATCGCTTCATCCAATTGTAATGTATCAATAACAAAATGTTCATCAACCTGGGGTATTGTATCCGGTCTGTTCACCCTAATCGAATCTGCCTGTCCATAAAGACCAATACCATTGATGATAAATAGTAAGATTAATAATATCTTTTTCATCCGTTTATAATTTTCCGAAATTAACCTGTTATGTTTCCTAACGTATTCAAATTCTGTTAATTTTCTTAACTTTGTTATGCATACGTAACTGCAAAAATAATTATTAGTCTTTAAAATATGTATTGTTGTTCAGGTTTTTAATAACCCTCCATTCAACAATTCATAAATATAGTATAACAAAATGATATTCTTTGAGATCAAAGCCTGCAGGCGATACGTGAACATAAAAAACAGGGATGCTTTTTCCTCCTGTTAATTCTCCCCGGTAGAAATACCTCTCCCGATGTTATATCAGTAACATCATTTCATAATTATTGTAGCAATTTTTTTTTTCATTTATATAAACAATTAAAAAAACAGAATAATATGGATTTACCATTTGCTGAACCTTATAAAATAAAGATGGTTGAGTCTCTTCACAAAAGTACGAAAAATGAAAGGCTTAAGTGGATTAAAAATGCCAGGTATAACCTTTTTAACCTGAAAAGCGAACAGGTATTTATCGACCTGCTCACCGATTCAGGCACAGGAGCTATGAGCGATAAACAATGGTCAGCCCTTATGCAGGGAGATGAAAGCTATGCCGGTTCTTCTTCGTATGAGAAGTTAAAAAATGCTATAAGAGAAATAACTGGATTTGAATATTTTCTGCCTACCCACCAGGGACGTGCAGCTGAAAATGTACTATTCTCAGCCCTTATTAAAGAAGGCGATATAATACCCGGAAACACGCACTTTGATACAACAAAAGGACATATTGAATTTAGAAAAGCGTTTGCAGTGGATTGTACTATTAATGAGGCTTTTGACACAACCGTTTATCATCCTTTCAAAGGGAACATCGACCTTGATAAGCTCGGGAAAGTGCTGAAAGAAAATCAAAAAGGAAAAATTCCTTTTATTATTGTTACACTCACCTGTAACAACTCCGGTGGTCAACCTGTAAGCCTTGATAATTTAAAAAATATTCATGAACTAGCTAAAAAATATGGGATCATGGTTATCTATGACTCGGCACGTTTCGCTGAGAATGCTTTTTTTATCAAATCCCGGGAAGAAAAATACAAAGGAAAAAGTATCCGTGACATTGTCAGAAAAATGTTCTCATACGCTGACGGAATGACAATGAGCAGTAAAAAGGATGCGATTGTAAATATGGGAGGTTTTATCGGATTACGCGACAGGGAACTTTACAGGAAAGCAACAACCTACAACATTATGTTTGAAGGGTTTATAACTTACGGAGGCTTATCCGGAAGAGATATGGAAGCATTAGCACAAGGATTATACGAAGGAACCGAATATGACTACCTTGAGTCACGGATCAACCAGGTGCATTACCTTGGAAAACTGCTTAAAGAGCAAGGGATTCCGGTACAGGAACCTTTCGGTGGTCATGCAATATTTGTCGATGCCAAACGGTTTCTGCCTCATGTTCCTAATGAAGAATTTCCTGCCCAGACCCTGGCTATCGAACTATATATTGATGGCGGTGTCCGGGGTGGTGAAATCGGAACCCTGCTTGCTGACAGGGATCCTGTTACCCGGAAAAACAGGTATCCCGAACTTGACCTGGTTCGTCTGGCAATACCACGAAGAGTATATACAAATAATCACATGGATTATGTAGCTGCTTCATTAGCCAGGGTATATAACCGAAGAAATGAATACAGGAAAGGATTAAAAATTGTATGGGAAGCGCCAATCATGAGACATTTTACTGTAGAGCTTGAACCTGTGCAATAAGACAAATTATGAAAGATCTCACTAACGGCAGTGAACGAAAACTTATTTTTCAGTTTGCTCTTCCAATGTTGATGGGAAATGTTTTTCAGCAACTTTATAACATTGTTGACAGTATAATTGTCGGAAATTTTATCGGTAAAGAAGCTCTGGCAGCCGTGGGAGCTTCTTTCCCTATAATTTTTACAATGATTGCACTGATAATTGGAATCGCTTCAGGTTCAACTATTGTAATTGCACAGTTTTTTGGCGCCAGGGATTATCAAACAGTGCGAAAAATGATTGATACATTGCTTATCTTTCTGTTTTTCGCATCTCTTCTTGTTACAATTATCGGGATAACATTCACTGAGCAAATATTACGGATTATTCAACTACCTGAAGATATTATACCACAAGCAAAGGCTTATCTGGACATATATCTTGCGGGAATGATCGTTTTTTTTGGCTTCAATGGTATCAGTGCGATTTTACGCGGGTTGGGCGACTCAAAGACTCCTATGTATTTTCTTATTATTTCAACTTTGTTGAACATTGGTCTTGACCTGCTGTTCGTACTGGTTTTCAAATGGGGTATCAAAGGAGTAGCTATTGCTACTATTCTGTCGCAAGGCATAGCATTTATTTCTGCCATCATTTATCTCAATTCCACACATAAGATCATAAGCTTTAGGCTGAAGAACCTGACTTTTGATATGGGTCTGTTCAAAAAAAGTTTCAGGATTGGACTGCCTACCGGGATACAACATACCTTTGTCTCTCTGGGAATGATGGCTGTCCTGACAATTGTAAATCTTTTTGGCACCAATGTAATAGCCGCGTATTCTGTCGTACTAAGGATTAATTCTATCGCAACGTTACCTGCAATGAACTTTGCTGCCGCCCTGGCAACTTTTGTTGGTCAGAACCTGGGAGCAGGCAAAACCCACCGGGCAATAAAAGGGCTGAAAGAAACTATCTTAATGTCATCTCTGGTATCAGTATCGGTAAGTATCCTGGTAATTGTATTTGGGAAATTCCTGATGGTGCTCTTTACCCCTGATCCTGAGGTAATACGGATTGGAAAAGAATACCTGATGATCGTCGGTTCATTTTATATCATTTTCTCTATTATGTTTTCTATAAATGGTGCCCTTCGTGGTGCAGGTGATACACTTATTCCCATGTTCATTACACTATTATCCCTCTGGTTTATTAGAGTTCCTGTTGCATACTTACTGTCAAAAAGTATTGATGAAACAGGTATATGGTGGGCATTTCCTATTGGCTGGCTGGCAGGTGCCGTCATCTCATATCTCTATTACCTAACCGGGAGATGGAAAACCAAAGTTGTGGTTGAAAAACAAAAACCGGAGACAGGTGAAGATTTTGCCGCAACAACAGAAAATTGAAAATTCTACCGATTATCGTAACTTTGCTATTTATTTAATAATACATCTTCTATGATCCACTCAATGACCGGTTTTGGAAAAACCATTTGCGAACTTCAGGGAAAGAAACTAAATATCGAAGTTAAATCACT
>JAUVHQ010000027.1 GCA_030593185.1 Bacteroidota bacterium | reverse complement strand
ATTGAGAAAAAAGCATTGGAAATGTATGAAGCTGGAAAACATAAAAAGGTAATAGAATACCTTACAAACTATACAATCATATGGGGCGAAAAAGTGGTGAAAAAAGCATGGGAACTGGGCGACTTGCTTTGGACCAGGTATGATGAGAAATTCTAAATAAATATTTTCAAATTATGGAAAATCCGAGGGGTTTTACAAGCGATAATAATGCCGGCGTTCATCCTTTGATTATGGATGCTATCAATAAGGTAAATACCGGACATACAATTGGTTATGGGGATGATAAGTACACAGGGAGCGCGATTAAGAAGTTCAGAGAAATATTTGGGGATGAAGCCCGGGTATTTTTTGTTTTTATTGGTACAGCGGCGAATGTTCTTGGTCTGACAGCTGCAATCCGGTCATGGAATTCTGTTATTTGCGCTGAAACCTCTCATATTCATCAAGATGAGTGTGGCGCTCCTGAGAAATATTCAGGGTGTAAGCTGCTCCCGCTCCATACTACTGATGGGAAGATCTCTGTTAATGGTATCCATTCGCAGATGTATGGAATTGGATTTGAACATCATTCACAACCAAAAATCGTTTCATTAACCCAATCAACAGAACTCGGCACTGTATATACCGTAGATGAGATAAAGAAGATTGCAGACTATGCGCATAAAAATAATATGCTGGTGCATATGGATGGTGCAAGGATTGCCAATGCAGCAGTTCATCTCGGATTAGAATTCAGGGAGTTTACTATTGATGCAGGTGTTGATATTTTGTCATTTGGGGGTACGAAAAACGGTATGATGTATGGTGAAGCAGTTATTTTTTCCCAACCTGATCTGGCTGAAAATTTTAAATACATTAGAAAACAGGGGATGCAACTGGCATCGAAAATGCGTTTTATTGCTGTTCAGTTTGAAGCATATTTAACAGATGGTTTATGGTATGAAAATGCGAAACATGCCAATGATATGGCACAACTACTTGCCACGGAGGTTAAAAAAATGCCCGGAGTAACAATTATGCAAAATGTTGAAAGTAATGGCGTTTTTGCAAGGGTGCCAAAGGAGATCATTACTGAACTTCAGCAGGAATATTTCTTTTATATCTGGGATGAGGAAACCTCTGTGGTTCGCTGGATGACATCTTATGATACTACAAAAGAAGATATTCTCGGTTTTACCTCATTATTACGGGAATTGTTGAAGTAACCTGCTTCAAGATTCATTTTTTTTCGAAAATTCTGTAATTTTATACTATCTAAACCTACTATTATAATGGAACAAACATAACAACCGTTTGTATTGAAATCAATAAATAAAATAGAATTATTCGAAATAATTGAAAAATACCAGGGGATCATCCATAAAGTAAATAGTATTTATTTCAAACAGAAGGAAGACAGGGAGGATAATTTTCAGGAAGTTATTTATCAATTATTTAAATCATTTGATTCCTTGAGGGACAGAAATAAAGTCATATCATGGATGTATAAAGTGTCGATAAATACTGCAATTACAGCGCTAAGAAAAAATAATAGAGTAAAAACCAAATCTGAATTTTCTGATAATGATGTTATAGCAATTAGTGAAAATAATTCTGAAGAATTCAATGAAAAGACCAGTCATTTATATACTGCAATTGATAAGCTCAGTGAAATTGAGAAGGCAATTATTTTATTGTATTTGGATGAAAAATCTTATAACGAAATCGGAGAGATAATTGGTATATCAAAAAATAATGTTGGTGTTAAAATATCAAGGATAAAAGAAAAAATAAAATATACATTAAAAAATAAAAATTATGGACAAGGATGAAATAAAAAACACATGGCAAGGTGCTAGTCGCTCCATAGAGCATTTTAGCAAAGAAGAGATAAATGTATTATTTAAACAAAAAAACAAAACTATCATGAGAAGATTTATTCTCTGGTTTATCATTTCAATTATTTTGAGTATTGGATTATTACTTTACCTGGTTATTACATCTGTTATTAGATTTGATGATTTAAATTTTGTTTTTGTGAATTTGTTATTAATCATTTTAACTATTTTCTTTTTGACAGAATACTTAAGAGGTTATTATAAGCTTAATTCGATCAAAATAGCCGATGGCAATTTAAGAGAAATGATACAGCAAAAAATAAGGCTAATAAAAAGATACCTGATTGGGACAAAATTAAGTTCTTTAATAATAATTCCATTTATTATTCTTTTAATGATTTCAATTTATGTTTTTTTTGAAAAAGAGGACATGATAAAAGTGTTGGTGATAGATGATACTATCTGGGGTTTAATTTTCGGAGGGATAGTTGCAATTATAATAAAATGGTTGGTAAGGAAAAAAATGAGAAAATATTATGAATCAAATCTTACAAGATTAATTGAGAATTTAGAAGAAATTCAAAACTAATTGATTAATTGTTAAACTATCAGCAATGAAAAAAATAAATTATAAAAAATTAGAAATCAGTACTCTTTTAAAAGTATTATCAGTATTGATAATTGCTATATGTCTTGGAACTCTATTTTCTTTCAAGAAGTTTCAGGCAGCCCAAATCGAATCTAAAAGCAATACAGTGCAGGAATCGTATGAGCTAAGAAATTTGCAGGATATTACAAGAATAGAAGGAATTGGTGTTTATGATGGATATGCTTATTTTATTTTTCGGAAAAAGAATGAAAATATTTTAGGTAAAATTTCTATTTCAAAAGCAGTTGAAGTAAAATAAAGCTATGCTTTTTATCAGACTGAAGAATAACGTTATTCTTTATATGAAATTCGAATATTCAGGGTAGTATATTAACGCTCAAATAGCATTAGTCCGGTAACAGCAGTGAACTGTCTCCGTAACTAAGGAAACGGAAGTCGTTTTCAAGCGAGTATTGATATATCATTTTCCAGTCCGGTCCCACAAAAGCAGCTATAAGTAATAAAAGTGTGCTGTGTGGCTGGTGATAATTGGTTATCAACCCGTCAGTCATCCTGAATTTATAACCAGGGATGATCATAATTTCTGTAGAAGCCTCAATTTTAGTTTCCCCATTCTTATCCATAAACTCAAGGAGTATTTCAACAATCTCATTTCTTGAAAGGGAAACATCCTGGTTATATGGTTCCCATTGATTAATTGTGAGGTTATCAGGATTAATTGCAGGGTTTTGCTTTGTTTTACTTCCTAACCAGTAAAGACTTTCTATGGTCCTTAACGATGTTGTGCCTACGGGAATAATTCGTTTATTTCCAGCCAGCCTGAGTAAATCTTCTTTTCTGATAAGAAACCTTTCAGTGTGCATTTTATGTCCTCTTGCTGTAGAACTTTTTACCGGTTTGAATGTCCCTGTTCCAATATGCAATGTTACCTGTGTCCTTGCGATTTTCTTAATATCCAGTTCTTTTAGTACCTGATCTGTAAAATGAAAACCTGCAGTTGGGGCTGCAACAGACCCTTTCCATTTCGAATAAATGGTTTGGTATCTTCTTTTATCAATATCTTCAGAATCCCTGTTCAGATATGGTGGGATAGGAGTAAGTCCTGTAGTTTCAAGTATCTCACCAAAAGAAACTTCTTTATTATTCCATAAAAATTTGATTATCTGCTCTCCCTCTTCTTCGCCAATCCGTTCAGCAAACAGGTTGAATTCACTTCTTTTTGTTGTAATAGTCCTGCTTAAGGTTTGTCCTTTCCACTTACTTAGATTACCTACAATACACCGCCAGGTTACTGAACCTGTAGCCTGAAATGCAAGCATATAGTCTGCCGGGGTTTTGGGTTCAAGACAAAATACTTCGATTTTCGCACCTGTCTCTTTTCTGAATTCCAACCTTGCCTGTATAACTTTTGTATCATTAAAAACAAGTAAAGATCCGGAGCTCACATAATCAACCAAATTTTCAAAAAAATCATGACTGATTTTTCCATTCCTGTAGATAAGTAATTTTGATTGGCTCCTTTCCTTTAAAGGGTATTTTGCAATCCTCTCTTCAGGTAAAGGATAGGTATACTCATCCATACGAGTGTTTTCAGCTATCTTTTCTCCGGCTGTTTGTCGTTTCTCTGTCAATATTGGTGGTTTTTCCTATTGTTGCAAAAATAGGTAAATTTGTTGCGATTGAAAACAGATCAAATATTTGATTCTTATTATAGCCCTGAAGCGAAATATAAGATTCATAGATTGAAATATCTGGAGGTAGTTATCAGAATATACCGCGTAGCGGTTAAATTATTGTAGCATAGTAATAACAATAGTTAATTATTCGTTGTAGGCGATAAATATATAATCGCCATGGATGTATTATTTTTTAATCAAACATTTGTAGCATGAAACCAGGTGTATTTACACAAATATATATTCAATTAGTTTTCGCATTAAAAAATAGAGAAGCACTATTAATAAATGAATAACGGAAAGAAGTATTTAGTTAAATGAGCAGGATTGCTTCAAACATAAAGCATAAATCGATAATAATTAATGGGATGCTTGATCATATTCATATTTTCATTGGGTTAAATCCCTCTGTCTCAATTTCTAACACAGTATATGAACTAAAACGAAGTTCATCCCTGTTTATAAACAATAAAAAATGGTTCAGAGGTAAATTTTCCTGGCAAGAAGGTTATGGGGCATTTTCATATAGCAAATCTCAGATAGAAAATGTTTACAATTATATTTTGAATCAGGAAAAACATCATACAAAAACAACATTTAGAGAAGAATACATTGATTTTCTGAATAAATTTGAAATTGACTATGATAAACGGTTTTTGTTTGAATTTTTTGATTGATAAATAAACCTGTTTATATTATGAATCCCCTACAGGGAATAAATTAGCATTCGATCATATTTTCTACAATAATAAATGCCCTCCGGGCAATAAAGATATTCAGTTTATTAGTTTAAGGATTAGTATTATATATATATCAATGTTATCATTTAACTACGAATTAGTTGAATGTACCAAATAATTAATAAAACAATTTTAATTATGAAGTTCAGAATAGGAGATAAAGTTAAATTCCTGAATGATACAAGCAAGGGGATTGTTACAGGATTTCTGAATGAAAAAACAGTTCTTGTAAAGATAGAGGAGGGTTTTGAGGTTCCTGTTTTGAAAAATGAAATAATTCCAACAGGCGATTCAATTGAATATTCCGATTCATTTTCAGAGAAAAGTGATGAAACAAATGCTGATCAGCAGGATAATGGGAGTTTGACTTATGTTGAATCAGGTGATTCTGCTGCTAAGGATGAACAAAATGAGCAAATAATTAATATTGCATATATACACACCGCGTATACTGAAGATGACTTGCCGGGGTTTGAGATGTATCTGATAAATGACGGTCCATACCATATTTATTTTAATCTGGGAAAGCAAAAAGCCGGCCTGCTAAATGCCATTTCAGGAGAAACGCTTGAAGCTGATACGAAGATACTTATTCGCGAAGGTGATATTAATGAGCTTGGTGCAGTAGGGAAGAAACTCCGGTTTCAATGTCTGTTTTTTAAGGAGGGATCATACAAATTCGTACATCCTTTTAACACAATAATTGATCTTTCCTCTATTGATCTGCTCGAGCGGAAGCATTTCAAAGAGAATGAATATTTTGATGAAGATGCAGTTATAATTCCGGTATATTCAAAAGATATTGATAATGATGTTACTGCCGAAAAGGAAATGGAAGAGATGTATTTGACAAGCGAAATAAAGAATAAAGATATACCTGTAAGAAAACCTGAACCAGAAAAGAAAAACGATGATATCTGTGAAATTGATCTTCATATCGGGGAAATACTTGATGATTACAGGGTTTTGTCAAACGGGGAGATACTCCAGGCACAACTTGACAGGTTCACAACTGCTTTAGAGGGAGCAATAAAAAGCGATCAGAAAAGGATTGTTTTTATTCATGGTTTAGGTAATGGGAAGTTGAAATTTGAAGTTAGAAAACTACTTGATACAAAATACGACCACATTAAATATCAGGATGCCTCTTTTAAGGAATATGGTTACGGAGCTACTATGGTAATGTTGAAATAGAGTCGAAATGACAACCGACTGTTCAACCCGGCTCGCGAAAGTTCTGTTTTTTACCGTTACGCATTTTTTGTTTATTTTTACCGCGAAGATGAAAATTTTTGTTAAAAATATATCAAAAAGAGTTGTAATAATTTGCATGATTGTCATTAGTGGCTTGTTGATAATCAACAATGTCATATTTCTTCACAGTCATAAATTAGACAACGGAAATTTTGTAACACATGCTCATCTATATGATAAGACAAACGATTCTGCACCAATCAAATCACATCATCATTCAAAAACAGAATTAATATTCCTTGAGAATTTTCAGCTGCTTTTCATATTCATACTTATATCTTTCATTGTCTTAGATATCGCAAAAAAGAAAAGTTATGTTGTAATTAACCGGGTATTCTATACTCATGACTATGAAATCCTCTACCTGGGCAGGGCACCGCCTCTAGTCTAATTCTTCAACTCAATATCATTTCTTAGCTTATTTTTTAGAGTAATTATCAATGATGTTGTAATGGTTTATGCATATTATAACCATTTGATATTATCAAGTATATCAACTTTTTATTAAATAATTTATCATGAAAAAAATAGTAATACTTTTTATAGCATTCCTTATAATCATAAATACCAATTATGCCCAAAAAGTAAAATCCGACGCAAATATAGTAGGGCATATAATATGCAAAGGAGAACATGTTCCATTTGTAAATGTAATTATAAAAGGGACAACAATCGGAACTTATACTGATGGAACAGGTCATTATATGCTTTCTAATTTAACTGAAGGGAAACATATTATTAGAGTACAGGCTATTGGTTATAAATCTAAAGAGAAAGAAATTGAAATTCATAGAAATGAAACAAAAGAATTGAATTTTGAAATAGATGAAGATCTAATGATGGTTGAACAAGTTGTTATCACAGGAACAAGAACACCTCATTATATAAAAGATGTTCCTATTCGGACAGAAGTTATTACTGCTCGAGAAATTGAAACAAAAAATGCATGCAATATATATGAAGTGCTAGAAGGGACACCGGGTATAAGAGTTGAGCAACAATGCCAATTTTGTAATTTTAGTATGGTTAGAATGCAAGGGCTAGGTTCAGAACATACACAGATATTATTGAACGGACAGCCAATATATTCAGGTTTAGCAGCTATTTATGGATTACAGCAAATTGGAACTGCAGATGTTGACAGAGTTGAAGTAGTTAAAGGAGCTGGTTCTGCTCTCTATGGCAGTAGTGCTGTTGCTGGAGCAATTAATATTATATCCAAAGAACCCTCTTTTGAACCTACAACAAAAGGCACATTACAATTTGGCAGCTATAATACTAATAAGTATTCTATTTATTCATCAATGAAAAATAAAAAAGGAAATCTTGGATTAAATATTTTTGCACAAAAGCTTACTGGCGATGCAATTGACGAAACACAAGACGGAGAAACACAGGATGATATACGCCATGCAGATGGAATTTCTGATCGGGTGGAACAAAATCTTAGTAACGCCGGTTTCAGCTTATATATTTATGATTTATTATCAAAAAAGGATAAGCTTATTGTTAGAGGAAAATATGTTAATGAGTTTAGACAAGGTGGTAAAATAACTGATGGCTATTTTACAAATCCATTAACTGATGGTACTGAAAGAATAATTACAGATAGATATGAAAGTGAACTTTCTTATAATAAAATATTTAGCGAAAAATCAGAAATAAATCTTTCTTTAGCTTATACTAAGCACAAAAGAAATGCTACTAATGATTCCTTTCTTGGAGATTATATGGATACACATGGTGATAGTGTACCCGATTTAAGAATAATGAGACCTTATATAGCAGATGAAAATGTTGCTGCTGCAACTCTGACTTATGGCTTAACATTAAACAAGCATCACCTGCTAATGGGTATTCAAACTTCTATGAATAAACTTGACGAATCAGGGAAATATGTTGTAGTAAAAGACACACTTAATGATGGAATAACACCTAATCCGAATTATGGAGAGGCATATACATCAAACAGTTATAAAAAAGCAACTGAATTTGGTATATTCGTTCAAGATGAATGGAGTTTAAATAAAAATTTACAAATTGTTCCGGGTGTGAGATATGATTTACATAATTCTGAGGAAGAATATAAGGCAGCGGAAATTTTTGCAACTAATCTATTTCCAAAAACAAAATTTGATGAAACAAGCATAAACCCCAGACTTTCTATAAAATATGAAATTTCAAAAAGAATTACTTTAAGGGCAAATGCAGGTACTGGTTTCAGAGCTCCTTATGGATTTTCAGAAGATTTACACTTATGTAGTGGTTCTCCAAGAGTTTGGAAATCATCTTCACTGAAACCGGAAACATCTGTCAGCTACAATTTTTCAGCAGATTATTATGGGAAAAAAATCAAGGTTAGTGCTAATATTTTCAAAACCGACTTAAAAGATAAAATTGCTTTTGTCGATGCAGACGAAAATGTAAGTGCAATGGGGTATGATTACCAATGGGAAAATATAAATGATGCTTTTGTACAGGGCATAGAATTATCATTTATGGCTAATGTTGCTAAAGATTTAGGTTTTGGCATTGACTTTACCTTTAATCAGGGAGAATATATTAATCCAAGAGGAGACTGGGTCGACACACAATATGAAGATATCAGCATGTATATCTCAAGATTTCCTATGAGTACAAGTAACTTCAAAGTAGAATATTCGCCAAAACAATGGAATTTTGCATTAATTGGAAATTATACAGGTAAAATGTATATAGATTACTTTGCCGAAGATGGAGTATCAAGTAAAATTAAAGAAACCGAAGGATTTATAATTTTTAATGCAAGAATTTCAAAACAATTTAAAGCTGTAAAAATTTATGTCAGTGTAAATAATTTAACTGATTATATACAACCAGAAAAACATACTGATGATGCTGCTTTTATTTATGCACCTATCTATGGTAGAATGTTTTCTGCAGGTATAAGTTTGAGCTTGAGAAAGCACTAATATTTCTTATTCAAACTTTAAACAAAAATTTATTATTCTTATCTTTGCATTGCAGCAGACCGTTCTATCGCTCTTCCTGCAGTAGTGGGAGGGGAGGAAAGTCCGGACAACACAGAGCGCCATACTTCTTAACCGGAAGATGTCCGTGAGGGTATAGCAACGGAGCAGAAAATAACCGTCCCCGGTTTACCGGGGTCAAGGGTGAGAAGGTGAGGTAAGAGCTCACCGGTACCGGTGGTGACATTGGTAGCCGTCCGTCTTATGGGTTGAAAGACCATGTATACCGGTGTTTTCGGGTTGCTCGCCCGATACCGGGGGGTAGGTCGATAAGATCCTTGCAGTAATGTAAGGGCAAGATAAATGATAGAAGTCCGTTCCTGTTAACCGGGATCGGATACAAAATCCGGCTTATAGGCTTGCTGCTTTTTTTTTGAAATTTAGAATTTAGCTTCTATAATTCATAAAAGCCACGAATTCACTAATTTAAAACGAATTATTATATTTGTTTTTTATTATTATTCGTGCATTAGTGGCTAATAATAAGATAATTGAGAAAACTTATGAATTAATCAGTTAGAACGCTCAATTATTTTTCTTTTTCCTCAAAAAACTTTTCCCTGGTAGTAATTATGATTTTATCCTTTCCGTCCTTTATAAGCATTTCATTGATCGCTGGCAGCTCATTTTCTATAACATCCTGAACTTTATTCTGATATTTGTTCATATCCGCTTCATACAGGTCAAGTGCCTCAATTTGTGAATTTGTAGGTTTCCCCATGAAATTAACCACTCCTCCGTAAATATTTGCAATTTTTTCTCTTAGCTGCTCTTCCTGGGTGAACATTCCTTCGGCTTTTGTTGCTACAAGTTTTACATGGATATTTTCCATATTTTTTGAAAGTTCTGTCAGCTTCTTCTTCAATGATCGTGAAGGTTTTTCTTCCAGTATTTTATCAGCCCCTTTTTTCATATCAAGCACTTGCTGGTCAAGATAAGCAAGGTCTTCAAGCATGTGGTATGCTTTCATCAGGGTCTTGTGCTGCAATGCCATGTCCTCTTCAGAATGGGGTGAATCCGGATCATTAATTATGTTAATTTTTCCCTCTTCTATCAAATCTCCTTTAACAATTTTAACAGTATAATCCCCGGCAGGAAGGGGAGGACCAATGAATCCGGCAAAACTTAATGATTTTGATGTTGGGATTTTTGGGGGTTTCATCCTGATATTCAATGGAACTCTGTTTATTCCCTTTCGTTTACCGGCAGGTAATACATTGATTAATTTCCCGTTCTCATCATACACTTCAAGATGCATCTCTCCGAAAATATGTCTCTTTTTCAAGTAATAGGTTAAAAATGCCTGCTGCGGTGGATTTTGACCTGTAAACTCATCACCTATGCCAAATTCCTGCTGGCTACCTGTATTCCTTAGAACATATGGTCTGGATGGAAGAAATGCAATATCTTTCTCAACCAAATCCAGGGAGAGATATCTTAATGGTGTGATATCATCAATTATCATTATTCCCCTACCATGTGTAGCTAATACAAGGTCATTTTCACGTTTTTGAATTACTATATCACGAATCGAAACATTAGGTAAATTTCCTGTAAACTGCGACCAGACAGAACCATCATCTATTGTAACAAAAAGACCGAATTCTGTTCCCAGGAAAAGCAGATCAGGATTTACCGGATCCTGTTTAACCACATGACAATAAGATGTTATACTCTCTGTTACCAGCGACTCCCATGTTTTACCATAATCATCAGTTTTATAGACATAAGGAGTCTTATCCCCATTACGATGCCCGTCAAAAGTTACATAAGCAGTTCCTTTTTCAAATCTGCATGCCTCAACATAAGAGCACCATGTGCACTCAGGTAAATTGGGAACGTTGTTTGTAACATTCGTCCAGTTCTTACCACCATCATTTGTAACCTGTAGATTGCCATCATCTGTTCCAACCCAGATAATATTTTTATCAAGAGGTGATTCATTGATTGTAATTATGGTGCAATGATTTTCAGCAGATGTATTATCAATTGTTACACCTCCTGATTCATCCTGTTTTTGTTTTTCCGGATCGTCAGTTGTAAGGTCGGGAGAAATTCTTTCCCAGGTGTCGCCCCTGTCATATGATCTGTAAAGGTACTGTGCACCGACATACATAGCCCCATTTTTTTCGCCGAAAGCTACCGGTGTATTCCAGTTAAACCGCAATTTCTCTGTTTCCTTATCTGCAAAGGGCTTAATTGTTTTCGTCTCATTTGTTTTAAGGTACAAACAGTTAATATTTCCTCCCTGAGATTGAGAATAGATGATATTCGGGTCGTCAGGATCAGCAAAAACGTAAAACCCGTCACCACCTCCAACATTATACCAATCGGCATTCTGTATTCCACCTGGACTTGCCGAAGGACCGTACCATGAACCATTATCCTGTAATCCACCGTACACATTGTATGGTTTTTCCATATCAGTGCTTACGTGGTAGAACTGTGACAACGGAAGACTTCTGACAATACGCCATGATACTCCTTTGTCGTTTGAGATATAAACACCTCCATCAGTACCCAGGTACAGATCATTGTTGTTTTTTGGATTTATCCACAGTGCATGAAGGTCGGGATGTACCCCGCCGCCAAAGCTCATCATCATTCCTGAATCGAAAGTTTTCCCGCCATCATTACTGACACCGAGTTGCAGTCCTGGTTTATATATCCTGTTTGTATCAACAGGATCGGCAACAATATAACAGAAATAGAAAGGTCTCTCTTTTAGAACTCCTGTTTTGTTCATTTCTTCCCAGCTCTCTCCATTATCTTTTGAGCGGTAAAGGGCAGTTTTTTTCGACTCAATCAGTGCGTAAACAATTGTAGTGTCAACTGAAGAAATATCTACTGCAATCCGGCCAACACTATCCTTTGGCAGGTCATGTGTCAGTTTTTTCCAGTCTTTGCCACCGTTAGTTGTTTTGTATAAACCACTTCCCGGACCTCCTGAACGGAAAGTATAAGCTTTTCTTCTGAAATCCCACATCCCGGCATAAAGCGTTTCCGGCTCCCTGGGATCAATTGTAATATCCGCGCATCCGGTATTTTCGTCTACATAAAGTACTTTTTCCCATGTTATACCTCCATCAACAGTTTTATATACACCTCTTTCTTCATTTGGACCCCAAAGGTGTCCCAAAGCAGCAACATAGACAGTATCAGGATTTTCAGGATGAATCACTATCCGGGCAATCCTTTCTGTATTTTCCAGCCCGAGTTTTTTCCATGTATCTCCACCATTGGTTGTTTTATATATTCCACCTCCGATAGAAACGCTGTTTCTTGTCCATGGCTCTCCTGTGCCAACCCATACTGTATCAGGATGCTCCTGATCTATGACAACCGCTCCGATAGATTGAATATACTTATCAAATACAGGTTTGAATGAAGTTCCGCCATTAGTGCTTTTCCATACACCACCTGATGCTGATCCAACATAAACAATTCGAAAATCTTCTTCAACAGCATCAAGGGCAGAAACCCGTCCGCTCATTCTGGCAGGACCAAGATGTCTTGCCTCTATTGCTCCAAACGTATTGGAATTGATCACAAATTTTTTTTGCGCCTTTAATCCACTTATTGACAAAGCAGAAAGTGTTATTACAATAAAACTGAGCAGGACGGTTTTATTCCGGAATTTAAAGAATTTCATTTGTATATATTTTTAGTGACCAGGAAAAATTTATAATGACCGAAAAAAATACAGACATAATAATACAGTAATTTCAGTTACCTGAAGTACCAATATCTCCCTGATATCCCGATAACTTTTGCAGATTAACTACATCAATTAAATGCCTGTTCAGAAAAGTCTATTTGATTTCTTCTTTTTCTTCTGTTTCCTCCTGTACGGGACGAACAAAAATAGAGTCATCAAATTCAAGATCAATTTTAACAGAATCGAATAATATCTCGGTTTCCTGTCCCATTGTGTTTGTCTTGATGCTCATTGGAAACGCTATACCGTTAATCATCTCATAATTGCTGGGAAAATATTCAATTTCAATTTCATTTCCCTCCACGGTTATCTTCCTGGTTTCTTTTAGCATAACATATGACTCGCTGTCAATGAAGTAGAATATTTCATCCCCTTCTTTTTTGGTAAGTTTGATTTTGTATACTTCAGTTCCTTCCATATCTTCGGTTCCCATATATTCTGCCTGATGCCCTTTTTCCTCCCAGTTATACAGATCTCCTTCAATATTGGCTTGTTCTTTGGTTTGTTTCAACTGGACTCCTGTCAGATCCTGGGGGTCTGGACCAATCCAGGGAGCAATAAGCCAGCCATTTTCACCATCAAAAGCCTGTATCATCTGCTGACCTTGTATATTCGCTTCCATTCTGAATTTATTGGGATTTTTCATTTTTTGCACAAAGGAAAATTCAGTATCCATTTGTATTATTTTTCCGTAAACAGTAATAGTTTTTACTTCAGCTAGTTTTTCCTGACCAACCACACTGAAATGTTGATCGAGAATTTCACTTAAATCTTGTCCATTAACTACAGTGAAGAATGCTGCAATAAAAATTGCAAAAGTGATAGAGAGTAACTTTTTCATAATCTTAAATATTAGGGTTAAAATTGAATTTAATTAATTGATAAATGTAAATATTTTTTTCAAAATCCCTTAACTACTTGCCGGATCTTTACAAGCTTTTGAAGCAGATCATCAAGCAGAGAAAGATTGAGCATATTTGCTGCGTCAGATTTAGCTTTATGCAATTGTGGATGGGTTTCAAGGAAGATACCATCAACACCTGCAGCGATGCCGGCTCTTGCCAGTATTTCAATCATTTCAGGGCGTCCACCCGTAACTCCGGATTCCTGGTTAGGTTGTTGTAATGAATGAGTGACATCAAGCACAACAGGCACATTAAACTTTTGCATATCTTTTATCCCCCTGTAGTCAATAACCAGGTCGGAATATCCAAAAGTTGTTCCCCTTTCGGTTAGCATTACATTTTTGTTTCCTGATTCGATAACCTTGTTTACTGCAAACTTCATTGATCCGGGAGAAAGAAATTGCCCTTTCTTTATATTTATGTACTTACCGGTTTCAGCTGCAGCAA
>JAUVHQ010000202.1 GCA_030593185.1 Bacteroidota bacterium | reverse complement strand
CTGCCCACATGCCGGTTGTGAGGCTTCCAGCAAGCTGGAATGTTCGTGGATCCTCGAAAATCTAATCCCGCAGAGCGGGAAGATTTTCGGGACATTATTCCAGTATTCCATTATTCCAACTTTCCCTGCCTTGCCGGCAGGCAGGCAATATTCCAAGATAACTACGTATTATCCTGAAGAACTAAAAAAATTTGTACATTGTATGGCTTTTTGTGGTTAGTAATTACCGTTTTTTCTAACAGTTGAATCTTTAAATAATTAATTATTTGTGAAACTTGATGTATTATTGGGCCTCCAGTGGGGAGATGAAGGCAAGGGTAAAATCGTTGATGTACTGTCTCCGGAATATGATATTATTGCACGCTTCCAAGGTGGGCCCAATGCGGGTCATACTCTTGAAATAGGCAAAATCAAACATATACTTCACAATATCCCTTCCGGCATATTCCATAAGGAGAAGATAAATATTATTGGTAACGGTGTGGTACTTGATCCGGTTATTTTCCAGGCAGAAGTTGAATCATTGAAAAAACTTGGAATTGACGTTAAACAAAACCTTCTTATCTCCAAAAAAGCACACCTGATATTGCCTACCCACAGGATTCTTGATGCCGCATCTGAAGCCGCTAAAGGAAAATCAAAGATAGGTTCAACCCTGAAAGGTATCGGTCCTACATATATGGATAAAACCGGAAGGAACGGATTGAGGGTTGGAGATATTTTTAAGGGTTTTAAGGATAAATATTCAGCCCTGCGAAAAAAACATGAAGGACTCCTGAAGTTATTTACATATGAATACGAACTTGACGAGATTGAAAAAAAATGGTTTGAATGCATCGAACTTCTTAAAGGATTTAATATAGTTGATTCTGAACATCTTGTAAACAAGTTGATTAAAAATGGTAAATCTATCCTTGCCGAAGGAGCTCAGGGAACCCTGCTTGATATTGAATTTGGTTCATATCCTTTTGTTACATCATCTAATACTATTTGTGCCGGAGCATGCACAGGACTGGGTGTTTCACCCCAAACTATCGGTGAAGTATTCGGGGTATTCAAAGCATATTGTACTCGGGTTGGTAGTGGTCCGTTTCCAACCGAACTAACTGATGAAACAGGTGAGAAATTAAGAAAAAAAGGTGTTGAATTCGGCGCTACAACAGGTCGTCCAAGAAGATGCGGATGGGTTGACCTGGTAGCCCTTAATTATTCTATAATGATCAACGGGGTTACACAACTTGTTATGACCAAAGCCGATGTTTTGTCAGATTTTGAGACAATAAAAGTTTCAACAGCTTACAAGATAAATGGAAAAATTGTTTATGATTTCCCCTTTGAAACAGATAATAATATTGAACCTGTTTATACTGAATTGCCAGGTTGGAAAAAAGACATCTCAAATATAACAAACCCCCGTGAATTCCCCGTGGAACTAAAAAATTATATCTCGTTTCTTGAAAAGAAACTGAATGTGTCTGTTAGTTATGTTTCAGTGGGACCGAAACGAAATCAGATCGTTAAACTCTAAGTTTTTTTTAGATAAATAAATAACGTTATTAATAACGGCATTAATAACGTAATTAATAACGTAATTATTTTTATGAATATTTTTAATAGTCCTTCTTGATGACTATTGTATGACTTACTGCTTGTTTGGCAACTCAATTCCAAACCCTGAAACTTTGTCCTCTCTTTTTAGCAGTATTGCAAATAGTAATCCTATCAATCCTAAAATAACAAGTAACAGAATGGTAAATTTGTAATCATAAGCTGCCTCACCTGCTTGTACTGCTTTAACTGAAATTCCCCTGTTAGTTTTATCAAGAATTACACCCATGATAACAGGAACAAGCATCAGTCCAAAATTCTGGATAGTATACATTGTTCCATATGCTGTTCCCAGTCTTGATTCATGAACAATTTTTGCTACTGCCGGCCACATAGCAGCCGGAACAAGAGAAAAGGCGACACCTAATAAGAACATTGGAATATAAGGAGATATATTTGTCAGGGAAAGTGTTAAATGGACAACAATGAGTAATATTGAGCCCAATATCATTAGTGATGCACTTTTACCCTTGAAGTCGCACCACCAACCAAATATTGGTGTAAATATCACAGTTCCAAATGGCAAAATAGTTACGATCATTGCACTGGTATTCTCCGGAATACCGAACTTATTATAAAGCAGATCGGCAGCATAAGGCATGAACGGAAAAACCGCCGAGTAAAATGTAAGACAGAGAAGTGTAATATAAATGAAAGATTTGTTGGTAAGCAATTTTAATAACTCTGTAAAATTTAGTCCTTTTTCCGTGGCCTCAGAGGAAGACTCCTTAATCTGCCGGTCGTATCTTATGTCAAACACCGTAAAGAAAATAAAACCCATCAGTGCAATAAGCATCAGGATGAAACCAAACCAACCAGCAGCAGTCCAGCCAAAATTAATATCCACCAGTTTCGGGGAAAGCATCAGGGCACCAGCTGTTCCAAATCGTCCAAA
Organism: Bacteroidota bacterium; assembly: GCA_030593185.1. Lineage (GTDB taxonomy): Bacteria > Bacteroidota > Bacteroidia > Bacteroidales > VadinHA17 > JADFUQ01. Next base: position 2,245 of record JAUVHQ010000202.1, on the reverse strand, counting down.
CGCCAAACATATGCCAAATGCCAGTGCAAGTTCTTTCCCTTTAAACCATTTAGCAATTACCTTATTAATAGTTACATAAAAGGTTTCTGCACCAAGGCCAAACAATATTCTCCCAAATATCATCATCTTCAATTCCGGTGAATATCTATCCATAAAAGAACCAAAAAAGTTATACCCGAAAGAACCTGGTTTAAAAATATCACTCGCTCCATATGTAACTCCTAATGTTCCAATAAGCATAAACCCAAGAAAAAGTGAACCTGTCTTCCTGATCCCCCACCGGTCAAGAATAACACCGCCGAAAAAAGCCATCAATAATATGGAGTTAGTAAAGGAATATGCACCATACATAGTCCCATACTCCACATTTGAAAGGCCAACCTCAGTCTGCAGAATGGTCTTAATAGATGAATAAACATCATAAAAATAATAGCTGGAAAACATAACTATGCTTATCAAAATCAGTGCTGACCATCTAATTATTGGAGAATCTTTGAGTGTTCTGATTGGTTCAGTCATTTTGTTTTTTTTATTTGAATTAGAAAAATCAAAAATAAGATAATAATCAAGGGCTGCCAATTTACTTTCATAACATATGGAACCTGTTTTTAAAAATGTGTTATCTATTGACAAGAAAACATTTTTTTTGTAAATTTAAGGGCAAGAAAAATTAAAATTTACTTCCCATGGATACAAAAATTGATTTGGCAAAGTATGCACGTGATCGTCTGCAAAAAAGGGAGCAGAATAAAACCAGTCTTAGTCCGGGACCGGTAGTTACTATTTCCCGTGAGTTCGGATGCCCTGCAAAAAAAATTGCACGTGAACTTACCGATGCAATAAATAATAAAAAGAAAAGAAACAAATGGTGTTGGGTAAGTAAAGAGATACTTGCCGAATCAGCCGATCAGCTTGGTTTGCACCCTGATGAGATACAGTACGTGTTTGACTATAAGAAAAAAGGCATTGTTGATGAAATTCTTTCAGCGCAAACCAGAAAATATTACAGAAGCGACAAAAAGATCAGGAATACAATAGGCAATGTAATAAAAAAAATTGCTGAAACAGGAAATGTTATAATTGTCGGAAGAGGAGGAGCAGCTATTGCAAATGACATCAAGAATAGCCTGCATATTAAATTAATAGCAGACATTGAATGGAGAGCAAAGAATGTTGGGAAAAGACGCGATATGGATATTGATAAAGCAATACCGTTCACCCTTGATTATGACAAAAAACGAAAAATATTTCTTGATTATTACTGGGGGAAAACTTCAGACCATTCCATTTTTGATTTGATCTTCAACTGTAACACAATGACCAATGAAGAAATTGTAACATCAATTGTCCTTATACTCGAAAAAAGAAAATTTCTTAAATAACCATGGAAGAATCGGCTATGAGTTTGTAAATATAAGAGTTAAGAAATTGTGATGCAGTGTTGCTCTATTCATTAATATACACCCATGCATCAATCTGAACCGTGTCCTTAAAATGCTCAAGATCTATTAATGCATCCTTCATGTTATCATATTTCCTGGCAGAAACAAGATTAAACTCGTTATCGGCTTTTAGTATTTCCGTACCGTAACCAATTGTATTATAATATATTGACCATTCATCAGCATACTGAGGAGTTATAAAACTTCCAACAACAATGTGATACTTAAATCGTGCTAACCTTTCAAGTCTCTCCTGCTCAGCATTATTTATTGAATCCTGCCTTGCCTGCTCTATTGCCTTTTGTTTTGCAATAACTTTACTGATCGAATCAGCAATATGAAGACTATCCTGTTTTCTTAGATAAGCATCCATTGTATCTGCATTTTTAAGACCAAACCAACCTTTTTCCTTTACAAATTTGCAGGATGAAAATGCCATTGAAATCGCTAATAAAATAAAAATAAGTTTTCTCATGTAATTCCTTCTTTTAGGGGTGCTAACTGAAGACAAAAATAACTATTTGATATTCATTTACCTAACAAAAAAATGTATTTTTAATTACTTCATTTTTTTCCAATAATATTATGTTATATGTTAAATGTTATATGTTATTTGCTTTGTTAATATTTATTGCTGCTTTTAGCTGTTAGCTATTAACTGTTAGCAAGTTAATTCGCTTTTCCAGCATTCCAGTATTCCAAAAAGTTGAAAGTTAAGTCCACTCCGAATATAAAGGAAGCCACGAATGCACGAATATCAATATTAATAAAATACTGATCGTCTTTTCTTTGTGAGTCTTAGT
>JAUVHQ010000177.1 GCA_030593185.1 Bacteroidota bacterium | reverse complement strand
ATTACCAAACCCGATTACTCTATGAATCTGAACGCCTGCCTGCCGGACAGACAGGGAGTGAAACTCACAGCAGGTAATTAAACAGGTTAGATAGCTTCTATGGTTGAAGGTGGTTTCTTTGTTATGTTATATGTAACGCTTACTACTTTTGGGACTTCGGTTGTAATTCTTTCAGCCAGTCTTTCAAGTGTGTCATAAGGAAGTCTGGTTGGTGTCCCTGTCCTTGCATCTTTACTTTCCCAGCATCTAATCTCTATCTGAGAACCAAAATCCCTGTTTCCGTCTCTTATTCCGGTAACCTTGTCTTCATGCAGAATCGCCAGATACTGGAATGCTCCCGAATCTTTTAGTTCCTCTTCAACAATCACTGTGGCTTTTCTTACAGTCTCAATCTTTTCCGGACCGACCTTTCCAATAACCCTTGCTGCCAGGGCAGGACCGGGGAATGGTGGTCTGTTATATATTTCTTCGGGTAGTCCCAATGCTTTTCCAACTTCCCTTACCGCGGGTTTTCTGAGTTGTACAAGGGGCTCAAGAATTTTGTAACCGAATGCCTCTTCAGGGTCAATTCCCAACTGCTCAAAAACGTTGTGCTGCCTCTTTATTCCCGCAACTGTTTCATCAACATCTGTCAAAATCGTTCCCTGAAAAAGATATTTCGCGCTACTATTCTTTACTAACTTACCAAAAACATTTTTGTAAAATGAACTGGTAACAGCTTCTCTTTTTTCCTCCGGATCTGTAACGTTTTCTAATGCATTGAAGAAAACCTTTTTAGCATCTATAATTTCAACATTTACCCCCAGGTTCTTAAAAATTGAAACAACATACTCCGGTTCTCCTTCCCTCATAAGGCCATTATTAATAAAATATGTTTTAAGCTTATCACCCAGAGCTTTGTGTCCCAGCATAGTAACAACTGAAGAATCAACACCACCAGACAGAGCATTGATGGCAAAATTACTGCCCACTTTCGAAGAAATAACCTTCACCTTTTCTTCTATAAACTTATCAGGATTTAATTCCCCTGTTTTTATTTCTTTGATTTCCATATTTAAGTTTTTAAATTAATAATCTAAATGGAACACGGATGACACTGATATTACAGATAATCACGGATAAAATGATAAAATATCAGTAAAAATTAATTAAATCCGCCTGCCCCGTAGCGAAGTGTATCGGGGTGTCATCTGTGTTCTATTCAATATTAAGTAGCAACTTAGGTTATAATAAAATCCGTTAAAAGGATATCAAATTTCACTTTCCAACTCCATGAATAATAATAAAGTCTTCGATAAAATCTAATTCTTTGATCTTCAGGTTTCTGAAATAGATTGACGCTCCGGCGTGTTTACCCTGGAAACCAATATGACCATGTGTGGGCAGATCAGCTACCGGTTTGCTTAACCAGGGAGGTATTTCGCTTCCATCAGGGTTCTTTTTTGCATCCGTCCATAATTTCATATCCATCTCAATAATCTGTTCACCATTAAGGAGAACAAATACCATTTTATCCATACAGGTTATTGTGAAACGGTTCCATTCACCGGGACGTTCTACCATACTTTTAGTAGCGGGCAAATGACCAAAAACAGCACCGCATTGCGATGTAGATGGACTGTTTGCCAGCCTCTCTGCATAGTCATCCGCTATCTGGATCTCAATTGAGTTTGGGATCCAGTTATCAATATCTGTACAGTAGAGAATGACCCCGCTATTTGTACCGGTATCTGTTTTAAACTCAAGGTCAAGCATAAAGTTATCATAATCATATTCTGTCCAGATAGCCTGGTCCTCACTTGCTGTAAGGATACCTTTTTCGAAAGTCCATATACCTTCGGGAAAAATAGCATTAGACAGATCATCAGTAAACAGATCCTGCCAGTCAGTAACATCCGGGTGAGATGTTGGTGGGATCTCAACCCCTGGTTTACAGGATTGTACACAAAGAATAAGTGCCAGGATAACAGGAATAAAAGTTTTCATAAAAATTAAATATTAATTAATAGTTAGGATTTTTTCTTGAAAACAAGATAACAAAATTAATTGAGTTAGGATGTATCCTGAATATTTATTAGTTTTATTTTTATGTAACGGAAGTTCAAAACTGTTCGTTGATTAATAATAATATTTATTATTCTATTAATAAAGGCTAAGGCTGAGGCTAAGGCTAAGTAAAGTAAGAGGTTTTAGATGTGTGGCATAAATGTAAAAGTATGTCTAAATGAAAGCTAAAAGGTTAATAGGTGTATTTTAAAACCTTAGCCTTAGCCTTTAGGAATACCTAAGATTAGTATGAAAAATAATTCAAATATTACTTTTTTAGTTAATTTGCGAAACTATGTTCTTTGTACTCGTAATTGAGTTAAAATCCCAAAATATCTCAAATGAAAATAGTTGTAATAGGCAGTACAAATATCGATATGGTAATAAAAACCGGTCATTTACCCACGCCGGGTGAAACCATACTGGGAGGGGATTTTTTTATGAATCAGGGAGGCAAAGGAGCGAATCAGGCTGTGGCTGCTTCAAGGCTCGGGGGTGATGTTGCTTTTATTTCAAAAACGGGGAATGATATTTTTGGGGAGCAATCTGTTGAAAATCTTAGGAGTGAAGGTGTAAATACTGAAAATATGGTTGTCGATCAGGAAAATCCATCAGGTGTTGCCCTGATTACTGTTGATTCACAGGCAGAGAATTGTATAGTTGTTGCTCCGGGATCCAACATGACCCTTAAACCTGATGATATCGACAAAGCCATTAAGCAGATCGGGATGGCAGAGATTGTATTATTGCAGCTTGAAATTCCAATTGAAACAGTTGAATATGCAGCCCAAATTGCTTTTAGAAACAATAAGAAAGTGATTTTAAACCCTGCTCCGGCCCAAAAACTCTCCGATTCAATACTGAAAGCAATATATATCCTTACTCCAAATGAAACAGAGGTTGAAATTCTTACAGGAGTTAAAGTAACGAATACAGAAACAGCTGAAAAAGCGGCACAAATCTTAAAGAATAAAGGTGTTGAAATTATAATAATTACAATGGGTGCGAATGGTGCATTTATCCATTCAGACAGCTTGTCTGAATTAGTATCTGCACCTGAAGTAAAAGCTGTTGATACAACTGCAGCCGGCGATACATTTAATGGTGCACTTGCAGTCGCTGTTTCAGAGGGTTTCAATATCAGGGAAGCCGTACAATTTGCAAATAAAGCAGCTTCAATTGCTGTAACAAGACTTGGAGCACAAGCTTCTACACCCTACAGGAGGGAGGTTAGGCAGAAGAGAGTAAGAAGTAAATAGTATGTAGTAAGTAGGCAGAGAGCGAAAAGCGACGGGGCGATGTAGTGACTGGGCGAGGGGGCGAAAGAATGAAGAAATGTTAAGAGTTATGGAGCAGGAAACAACAAACGGAAATTTCTCTTATGATAAATTTATGCAAGATATTAATTATGAAAGTAAAAGTTTTGCAAATACTAATTATTGGGATAGTAGTATTAACCTTTAGCTGCAAGGATAGTAAAAAAAATATTGCAGAAACACCTCAAACCCCTATACCGGTAATATTCGACACCGATTGCGGACCGGATTATGATGATGTTGGAGCATTAGCTATACTGCATGCGTTTGCAGATAGTGGATATATTAATATTCTTGCCACTATGGCATCAAATAAACATGAACTGGTTGCCCCTTCAATTGATGTGATTAATACCTATTATGGACGACCTGACATTCCTATCGGTGCTCCTAAATCAGATGGAGTAAATGATGACGCATCACAAAAATGGGCTGACTCACTGATTGTAAAATATCCTCATGATTTGATGTCAACCGGTGAAGCTCCCGATGCAGTAAAATTATATCGCAAAATCCTGAGCGAACAGGAAGATACTACAGTAACAATTATTTCTGTAGGTTTTCTTACTAACCTGGGAAACCTGATTATGTCGGAACCAGATGAATTAAGTCCACTTTCAGGGAAGAAACTTGTTGAGAAAAAAGTTAATAGATGGGTTTGTATGGGGGGAAGGTTTCCTGAAGGGAGGGAATACAATGTGTTCATGGATTCATTAAAATCAATTATTGCAATAGAACAATGGCCGACTGAAATAATATTCACGGGATTTGAAATAGGAGAGCATATAAAAACAGGATTAAGGTTAATTGCAATGCCCTGCAAAAATAACCCGGTCAAAGATGTATTTGCTATATCAATTCCACAGAGTGAAGAAGACAAAAACGGAAGGAAGAGTTGGGACCAGACGGCAGTTCTGATTGCAGTAAAGGGTTATGAAAATTATTTTTACATTAATAAAGGCAGATTTATTCCTTTTGAAGATGGACATAACGAATGGAAAGATTCCGAAAACGGAACTCATGGATATGTCATAACCAAAATGCCTGTTCAGCAAATCACAAAATTAATTGAAGATTTAATGATGCATGAAACTATTGTGACAAAATAATTAAGCTTTGTAGATAAGTAACCATTAAAATTATTATACTATGAAAAATCAATTGTATTTAATATGTATCATATTACTAATAGGTTATGGCTGTGGCGATAAAAAAACAGATCAAAAAGATATCCCAGTACAAATCATCGGTGAAGAAATTATTATTCCAAGGACAAAACTATCAGACAAGATTAAAGGAGGATGGGCAGGACAGGTAATTGGTTGTACTTACGGTGGACCGACAGAATTTAGATTTAACGGAACAATGATACAGGAGTACCAGCCAATACCATGGTATGACGGATATATTAAAAGCTGGTATGATAATGATCCCGGCCTGTATGATGACATATATATGGACTTGACTTTTGTTGAGGTTTTTGAAAACGAAGGATTGGATGCTCCGGCACTATCGCATGCAAAAGCATTTGCCAATGCTGATTATAGGCTATGGCATGCAAATCAGGCAGCACGATATAATATACTCAACGGGATTAATCCTCCGGAGTCAGGACACTGGACAAATAACCCGCATGCTGATGACATCGACTTCCAGATTGAAGCTGATTTTGCCGGACTAATGGCACCGGGGATGGTCAATTCTGCAACAGAGATTTGCGATAAGATTGGACATATAATGAACTACGGTGACGGATGGTATGGCGGGGTTTATGTTGCAGCAATGTATTCTCTGGCATTCGTTTCCGATAATGTAGAATATATCGTAAGTGAAGCATTAAAAACCATTCCTGAGCAAAGTCAGTTTTATCAGTGTATTAATGATGTAATTAATTGGTATCATCAATATCCT
>JAUVHQ010000034.1 GCA_030593185.1 Bacteroidota bacterium | reverse complement strand
TCCAGTTTCATCCCCCTTGATCCTTTTAACAAAATATATGATGACTTTATCGGATTCTTATCAAGCCACTTAACAAAACTGTCAACATCAATAAAGGCAGGAATTTGCAATGTTTGATTAACGGTAGAAAAAAACTTACCTATAAGAAAAATTCTGCTGAATGATTTATCCTTTACATATTTGATCAATTTAAGATGTTCCTTTTCAGTATTTTCTCCCAGTTCAAACATATCACCCAGAATAAGCACCTTTTTCACACTATTCATCAATAAAAAATCATCAATTACCAGTTTCATACTTGTCGGGTTAGCATTATAAGCATCACATATTAAGGTATTTACGGCTGTGTTTACAATTTGCGACCTGTTATCATTAGGTTTGAAGCTCTCAACTGCATCTATAATCGCATTAATTTTCACATTGAAATATGAACCAATGCGTATTGCAGCCAGCACATTTTCAAAGTTATATGCCCCAAACATATTTGTTTTCAGAGCTAATGAATTACTATCAATAAGCACTTTTAGTTCCAGAGTTGGAGCAGAACTTATTACTATTCCCGAGTAATTTCCTGATTTCCCACCATACGATATCTTTTCACAGCCTATTTCAGACAGATGGTCTGCTAATATGTCGTTTCCCTTGTTAAAAAATATTGTACCAGCTTTTTTATCAAGATATTCATAAAGCTCAGTCTTTGTTCTGACGATTGTTTCAATATTCCCAAATCCCTCCAGGTGTGCTGTCCCAATATTGGTAATCATTCCATGGGTTGGTAACGCGAGCTCACAAAGTTTAGCTATTTCACCACGGTGATTAGCTCCCATTTCAATAATTACAATTTCAGTATTATCTTTAATATTAAGTAGAGAAAGAGGGACACCAATATGATTATTCAAATTTCCAAATGTTGAAACAACATGATGTCTTTTTATCAAAATATTATTAATCAACGCCTTAGTTGTAGTTTTCCCGTTTGTACCTGTAATAGCGATCACCGGAATATTGAAATGCATCCGATGAAACAGGGCAAGTTGCTGCAATGATGACAATACATCATCAACAAGGATATATCTTTCATCAGTAATATACTTTTCTTCATCAACAACTGCATAAGAACTTCCTTGTTTAAGTGCTTGTGCTGCAAATTGATTTCCGTTAAAAGACTCTCCTTTAAGAGCAAAAAAGATTGATCCTTTGGATACATTCCTGGAATCGGTAGAAATTTCCGGATTCCTGATAAAAATTCTGTATAGAGTATCTATTTTCATTACTTATGAAAAAACCCCATTATGACAATAATGAGGTTTTTTTATTTTTGAAATTAATTTCCTGTTAGAATCCACCCGGACTACCGACACGTGTCATAGCACAACGGAATCCGAGATCATTTCTGGCACTTTCCTGGTTTAAATATCGTCTTGTGCCGGGACTGAGCCAGTAGGCCCTGTCTCTCCACGAACCGCCTTTATACACACGTGCATCGTTACTTACAAGTGAGTTATAATCTTCCTTCAACTGGGAATACATAACCACACTTTCATCAGCAGAAGATTCATCTTGCCAACTCGACCCGGGCACTATCATAGATTGATAGTCACCATCTTTATAATCACGATAATCAGCTTTCTGATAATTATATCTCCCTGCCGCTTCTTCAGGAGTAACGTTTCTATACCGGATCCGTCCCAGGCTATCTTTAGTAGCAAGGTTACCATCCGGATCGGTTATTCTGGTTTGAAATACATTTCCTCTAAGGGGATTAAATGCACTTACATCCTGTGATGATAGTGCTCTGTAAACATCATATACCCATTCATTTACGTTCCCTGCCATACAAAAAAGACCATAATCATTGGGCCAGAATGATCCGACTGGTGCAGTAACACTGGCATTATCATTAAGATTTCCGGCAACCCCCATTAAATCACCTTTCCCCCTGGTAAAGTTTGCCATAAACCTGCCTCTGTTTCTATTGTCAGCATTTCTAATATTATGTCCATCCCATGGATACATCCTTCGTTCATAAATCCTTTCTTCATACGTATTACCCATAAGCGCCAGGGCTGCAAATTCCCATTCTGCTTCAGAAGGCAACCTGTATTTAGGAAGTAACATTCCATCTTCCATTTTTACCCTTCGTTCCTCCTTATTTGGGTCAAGGCTTGGAAGATTCTGATTTACAAGCCCTTCGTATTGACCTGCCAGGTATGCTTCAGTATTAAAATTATTTTCATCCTGCTGATTAGGATCAGGGTTAAGAATTCCATAGTTAATCATAGTCATTTCATTTACCCTGTCAGTTCTCCAGGCACAAAAATCATTAGCCTGAAGCCATGTAACGCCTACAACAGGATAATCATTATACGAGGGGTGACGGAAGTAATATTCAACATAAGGCTCATTATAAGCCAGTGGATCCCGCCATACCAAAGTATCAGGAAGAGCATTTTGATGAACTTCAGGAAAGCTTACATAAACTCTGCTCAACCAGTAAAGATATTCCCTGTAATCAACATTAGCGACTTCAGTTTCATCCATGTAAAATGATGAAACGGTAACCCTTCTTGGAATATTATTCCATTCGTACAAAACATCCTGCTCTGTCCTTCCCATAGTGAAAGTTCCCCCTTCAATAAAAACAAGACCTGGTCCTGTTTCTTGTTCGTATCCGCTAATAACCTCAAAACCACCAAGATCCGGATCATTATAATTCCAGCCGGTAGTTGGAGAAACATTGCCACTACGACCGCCGCCACCACTGAACAAACTGCATGAACTGAGAAATGCCATTGCCAATAAAACAGTGGGTAAGATTTTGAATTTTACCTTCATAACTGAATAATTTATATAGAATACAATCCAAATATAATAAAAATTAAAATAATCCTAATTATTTTTTTGGTATAACTAAAATTTTGAGAAATTTATTGTTCTAACATTTCGAATTTTTTTATCCCCCGATAAATAAACTGACAAAGAAAATTCATGAGCTCCGGTAACAGGCACCGGCAAATCCGTTCTCCAGGGTGCAAAATCATAACTGTAGGATATCCCCAAACCGGAAATTTCCATTGCTAAACCTAAAGTCAATAAATTCATTGTAACATCTAAATCGTGACTAATCCATGTACCTATGTGAATATAATCATAACCAACTGTAAATCCATACTTTATAATTTCTGACTTCTGCTGACTTCTAAAAAAAATTCCCGGTGATATATAAAACCCATCAGCCGGGGAACCGGAAAACCGAAAAGAATTTCTAATAAAAAGACTCCATTTCCGCGAAAGTTGTGATTTGTACGAATCGGATAAAGAAATAACCGGTTTGGCAAGATGATTAATTGATATTCCGGCAATCATATCTTTGTAATTAGCTAGAAAACCAACGCTGAAATCAGGATACAATTTATTAATACCTGCTATTACTTCACTGGTTGGATTAATGACCCCTTCAACAGGATCAATCATATCAGGAAAAACAAGATTATTCACCGATCTGCTCCACTGATTTAATGAAGCCTGAAACCCGGTAAGTATAAATATATCCTTGCCAGCTTGAAGATGATATGAGTAAATTAGGGCAGCAGACGACCACCTGAAGGTATTCCCACCCTGAGAATCGTTAATTATTTGCACACCTACACCTCCATGAACAAATTCAACCGGCTGATCATAAAATGCCCCTGTAGTAATATAAGCGGAACTTAAACCCGGCCATTGGTTCCTGTAAATTGCCGATATTCGCCCTCGCCCTCCTGTACCTGCAAAAGCGGGATTTAATCTTAACAAACCCGGGTAAATCTGAGAAAACTCAGGATCCTGACTCATACCCATTGATGATACAAAAATCAATAGAATTATACTGATCCGTTGTTTATTAGACATTGAAAACATTTTATATCGATAACAAAACTATGTTCTTAATAAACGTCTGCAATATAAAACTATTATTTTTCGTTATTTTTTTTACATATTTTACTCTTTTTTAGCAATATCTATTAAATCCGTGAAAATTTCTTTTTGAACAAGATATGCACAGAAGCCGACATATTAAGGAGATCGTACTACTATTAATGTTCTTCCTGCTAAAATTACAAGCCGGTTCCCAGGGAATTTTTATTGGATTTCATGTACCGTGGCATGATGTGACATGTCTTGAGAAACTACCTGTGAATTATAACACACATAATAAAAATACTTATTATCTGACTTTTGACGGTGCAACTTTCCCTGACCAACAAACAATGTTCCCTCATTACGAAAATAGTATAACTGACAATGAGAATTTAGACGAGTCCGGTATCAGGCTTCATATACTGAAAACTGAACCTGTCCCCCCTGAAGCTCTTAAGAAAATTGGTAATCTGGAACAATTACCGGTTAGTTTTCAAATAAACTATTATAATTATAAACAACGCAAAAAACAGATTAATCACTTCGATCTGATTCCGTTAAGGATAAATCCGGCTTCCGGGAAAGTTGAAAAACTGGTTAATTTTGTACTTGAAATTGTTAAAACACCCGGAATAAGTAAAAGTATCGCGAAAAAAGGTGTAAAATATTCAAACCAGTCAGTTTTAAATTCAGGAAAGTGGGTTAAGCTAAAAATTAATAAAGATGGTATTTATAAGCTCACATATGAAAACCTGCTTGAAATGGGGATTTCCGACCCTTCTGATCCCAGAATATTCGGGAGAGGTGGAATGCTCCCTGAAGAAAACAGTATAGAAACGCCGGATGATATTCAGGAAAATGCCATTTGGGTGAACAGTGGTGATGATCAGGAATTTGGACCGGGTGATTATATTCTTTTCTATGGAAAAGGCCCGGATACATGGTATTATGACGAAACCAATTCTATGTTTTCCTGCAAGCCACATCTCTACTCCCGGCATTCATACTACTATGTTACATCAGATGCAGGGACAGGTAGAAGGATCACCATGGATATGGAAATTACAGATTCTCCGAACATAACAACCACACAATTTGACGATTATCTTTTTTATGAAGAAAATATTGTGAACCTTATAAAATCAGGAAAAGAATGGTTTGAGCCAATCGACAATAAATCAACCCACGCTTTTCCCTTTCACTTCCCTAATACAATAATATCATCCTCGTGCAAGGTTAAGATCAGGGTTTTAGCCAGATCACAAGTATCAAGCAATTTTACATTTACAACTACCGGAATTTCAAATACTATTGATATAGGACCGGTAAATATCTGGAGCTATACCTCTGATTATGCAAAAGCAAATACTTTAATCTCCTCTTTTACGGGTTCTTCTGATAATCTTATACTAAACCTGTCGTATGATGACAATGGATATTCAGAAGCAAAAACATGGCTGGATTTTATCGAGATAAACGTTCGCAGGGAACTCAAAATGTCAGAAGCACAAATGCATTTCAGAGATGTTAGTTCCGTTGGTCCGGGTAACATTACATTAATGAAGTTAAAAAATGGAACTCCCAATACCAGAATATGGGACATATCTGACATATACAATATTAAACAAATACCCTATAACACGACAGGAGATGAAATGGAGTTTGCCATTATTACTGATTCGTTAAAAGAATTTATTGCATTTAACGATGAAGTGTTTTATACCCCGGAGATTCCCCTACAAAGTGTTAACAATCAGAATCTTCATGGTATTACACAAGCTGATATGGTTATTGTAACTCATAATAATTTTACTAACCAGGCAGAAGAGCTTGCACAGATTCATCGTGATCATGATGATATTACTGTTTCAGTTGTTACTCCGGAGCAAGTTTATAATGAATTTTCCAGTGGGTCGCCTGATGTTTCTGCTATCCGTAATTTCATGAAAATGCTGTATGACAGAGCTGCAATAGAGAAAGATATTCCAAAATACCTGTTGTTATTTGGTGATGGTTCATATGATAACTTATCTGACCATGAGGAAAATACAGCATATATTTTAACTTACCAGTCAGAAAATTCGCTTACACCTACACTATCATTTGTAACCGATGATTTTTTTGGTTTGCTGGATGATGACGAAGGAGGTTCAAACGGGCTTGTTGATATCGGTATTGGCCGGTTACCGGTAACCACAACCGAAGAAGCTGAAACAATGATAGATAAAATAAAAAACCACATAAGTAGTGAAACCTTTGGCCCATGGAGGAATAATATTTGTTTTATCGGGGATGATGAAGACAATAATCTTCACATGAAAGATGCAAACATTCTGGCAAATACTATTGATACTGCATATCCTTCATTCCAGATCAGGAAAATATTTCTGGATGCTTTTCCGCAATCCACAACTCCTCGGGGAGAATTATACCCTGAGGTGAATGCGGCAATAAATAACCAGGTAATGTCAGGATCACTTATTGTAAACTATATTGGCCATGGAAATGAACGCGGACTGGCTCATGAAAGGATACTTGAGACATCTGATATTTTATCCTGGAAAAATATCAATAAACTTCCTTTATTCATTACTGCTACATGCGAATTCAGCAGGTTTGATGATATTGAAAAAGAAGCTAACGGAGAAATTACTAAAAAGATGTCTGCAGGTGAACTGGTTTTACTGAATCCTGATGGTGGCGGTATTGGACTTCTCTCAACTACACGTCTTGTTTACTCAAGTCCGAATTTTATTCTGAACCGCAACTTCTATAAATTCGCCTTCGAGAAAGATGATGATCAAAAACCGTTGCGTTTAGGCGATGCATTACGGCTTACAAAAAATATATCAGGTTCAGGAATAAATAAACGAAACTTTACTTTGTTAGGAGATCCTGCTCTTACACTCGGCTATCCAAAACAATTTGTTGTAACAGACTCAATTAACGGGTTAGACATTAATACAGGTATAGATACATTAAAAGCCCTTGGGAAAGTTACAATTTCCGGTTATCTTGAAGATATTTCCGGACAATCAATTGAAAGTTTTAACGGGATTATTTATCCTTCTGTATTCGACAAACCCCTAACTGTAACCACTTTAGGGAATGATGGTGATAGCCCGATGGAATATAAAACAAGAGAAAACCCTATCTATAAGGGGAAAGTTTCAATTAGTCAGGGCCAATTCACATTTTCCTTTTTTGTGCCAAAAGATATTTCATATGGTACAGGATTCGGTAAAATATTTTATTATGCTCAAAGTGATCTCAGTGATGCAAGCGGAAATGTTACACAAATACCTGTAAGTGGTTTTGCCGGTGAATTTATTAATGATAATACCGGACCTGTTATTAATCTTTATATGAATGATTCATCTTTCAGAAACGGTGGAATAACAGATGAAAGTCCTGTATTACTAGCATATATTCATGACCAGAAAGGTGTAAATACAGTTGGTAACGGTATAGGTCATGATATTACAGCTTATATTGATAATGATCAATCCACAATGATGATTCTGAACGATTATTATGAAGCTGATCTGGACAGTTATATGAGCGGAACCATTCAATATCCTTTACATGATCTTGACAAAGGAGATCATACTCTTACGCTAAAAGTTTGGGATATCAGCAACAACTCATCAGAAGCCAGTATTATGTTCAGGGTTTTAGATAAGGAGAAACTCCTTTTTGGGCAAGTCAGGAATTATCCAAATCCATTTTCAGACCATACTACTTTCTCTTTTGAGCACAACAAGGCTGGTGTCAATATGGAATTCAGACTTCAGATATTTTCCCTGTCAGGGCATCTGGTCAGGTCATTTGTAAGGCAAATAACACCTGGGGGGTACCGGACCGAACCTATTGTCTGGGATGGAAGAAACGAAAATGGAAAAAAATTATCCGCAGGAACATACATATATCGCATAATCGTTCGTTCTTCTGATGGAACAAACCAGGAAGTATCAGGAAAAATGATTATGTTCTGAATCAGATTATCAAATTCACAATGGAATTAATATATTTGTCATCACAAAAAAAAAGTATAGTGAAAAGATATTATTTTAGTATTCTTACATTTTTTTTCATCATTTTTGGAGTAAATGCTCAGATAACCACCGGTGAAGTGACCGGTGAGATTAACACGATTCAATCTGTTGTACCATTCCTCACAATTGCTCCCGATTCCAGAGCAGGAGCTATGGGAGACGTTGGAGTAGCTACTTCACCTGATATTAATTCTCTTCACTGGAACCCTGCAAAATACGCTTTTATTGACGGTGATGGCGGGCTGGGACTTTCATATTCTCCCTGGCTCAGGAACCTTGTGCCGGATATCAACCTTGCATCACTTACAGCTTATAAAAGGATTGATGATAAACAGGTAATTAGCGGATCATTGCTCTATTTCTCTCTGGGGAATATCACTTTTACAGATATTTTCGGGAATACTTTGCGAAATTTCAATCCAAATGAGTTCGCAGTTGATTTATCATACTCAAGAAAGTTTTCAGATAATATTTCAGGAGCACTCTCTTTCAGGTATATCTATTCAAACCTTACAGGAGGAACACATGTAGGGGGAACTGAAACTAAACCCGGCACATCAATTGCTGCCGACCTTGGAACTTATTACCAGAAAGAACTTTCGCTACTTGACAAGGAAACCATGCTCCGACTGGGTTTAAGTATTTCAAATATAGGCACAAAAATGAGCTATACCGATGATCAGAATCCGGATTTCATACCAATAAATATGAGATTCGGAGGTTCACTGGAGTTTGAACTTGATAAATATAATTCAATTACTATAGCTGCAGATATCAATAAACTGCTTGTTCCTACACCTCCTGTTTATGATTCTGCCGGGGTTAAAATTATTTACGGAATGGATCCTGATGTATCTGTACCTGCAGGAATGATCCAGTCGTTTTATGATGCTCCCGGAGGATTTAAAGAAGAAATGCATGAAATAACCTACTCTTTAGGTTTAGAATACTGGTATTCCGGACAATTCGCTGTTAGAGCAGGATACTTCAACGAACATGAAACCAAAGGGAACAGGCAATTTTTTACAGCAGGACTTGGACTAAGGTTAAATGTTTTCTCTCTTGATTTTGCTTACCTCGTCCCCACAGCACAAAATCATCCTTTGGCAAGAACCCTCAGGTTCTCATTATCCTTCGAATTCGACACCTTCAGAAAACTTAATAATAAAACTGAATAATGAATCTTCGAATTGGATTCGGTTACGATGTTCATCAATTGGCAAAAGGACACAACCTTTGTCTTGGGGGATTAGTGATACCATACAAAAAAGGAACCGTGGGACATTCGGATGGAGATGTATTGATACATTCAATATGTGATGCCTTGCTTGGTGCTGCAAACCTGCATGATATAGGGCATCATTTTCCTGATAATTCAGAGAAATATAAAGGGATAGACAGCAAGATCCTTCTACAAAAAACCATAAAACTACTTAACGACCAAGATTATAAAATAATAAATATTGATTCAACAATCTGCCTGGAAGAACCAAAAATAAAGGATTCAATACCTGATATGAAGAAAATTCTTGCCGGAGTTATGAAACAAAATGTTGGAAATATCTCAATAAAAGCAACTACATCAGAAAAAATGGGTTTTATCGGTAAAACAGATGGAATTGCCGCTTATGCTATCGCTTTAATTCATAAACCCGCCAAAGAGTTAAAAGTTGAAAGTTTGTAAAGTTGAAAGTTTGTAAAGCTCAACGCTTACTTTTAACTTTCAACTATTCCATTCTTCCATAATTCCACTCTTCCCTCTTCCCATTCTTCCAATATTCCATCTTTCCATCATTCCCTTTACTCCCTTTATATCCTTTTGAATTCAGCTGAAACATTATCCTTTTCCCCACTACCATCATCCACCTCATACACAAAATCTATAGCACTTAAGTCACCAGCTATAGTTCCTTCGCCGGATATTTCATTCCCGTTTACTACCTGAACATA
Source organism: Bacteroidota bacterium (assembly GCA_030593185.1). Taxonomy (GTDB): domain Bacteria; phylum Bacteroidota; class Bacteroidia; order Bacteroidales; family VadinHA17; genus JADFUQ01. Next base: position 2,807 of record JAUVHQ010000034.1, on the reverse strand, counting down.
GATGTTTATTTTGTATCCATCCAAAGTACCTTTTACTTCAGTGTCAACGCCAAGATTATAAAAATTGCTTAAAACTACTTTAGTGCTATCAAGGGGCTCTTTTGAAATATCAACCAGATAATTGGACTTTCCATAAATTGCACTTAGTTCAGTACTTCTCCATGTATCAACAATATTGTCTCTTGGATCACCGCTGTTATCAGGATTAATCTCCTCACCAAACTCACATGACGTAACCAACAATATTACTGACAAAATGCCGGCTAAATTTTTAATTAATTTGTCACTAATCCATAGATTATTCATAATGTTATACGTTAAAAGTTAAATATTATAAGTTAAATGTTATAAGTTAAGGACAGTCTGGTTATTTGGCATTCTGGTTACTTTTGGGAGATTGCTTCGTCGCTTCGCTCCTCGCAAAATCCATTTTTATACTTTAAACCGTTGTTCGACTTCTTCACTCTTCGACCCTTAGACCTTTCGACTCTTCGACTTCTTCACTCTTCCATCTTCCCTTTCCTCTACTACCTTATTTATCAGTGTTTCATTAGCAATGATGGGAATTGTCACCTTCATATCCGGTCTCTTTTCCATCTCCCGCCTGGCTGCAAATATTGCTTCATTATTCCTTGCCCAGCTTCGACGGGCAATTCCATTATTAACATCCCAGTGAAGCATTCTCTTCAACCGGGTATCAGCCTGGTCAGATCCATCAAGCACTAATCCAAAACCGCCATTTATAACTTCACCCCAACCAACACCACCTCCGTTATGGAGGGAAACCCATGTAGCACCACGAAAAGCATCACCAATAACATTTTGAACAGCCATGTCTGCAGTAAAACATGAACCGTCATAAATATTGGAAGTTTCACGATAAGGAGAATCCGTACCGGAAACATCATGATGATCGCGACCAAGCACAATTGGAGCTGACACTTTACCATCACGTATCGCCTGGTTAAACTTCAATGCAATATTGGTCCTGCCCTCACAGTCTGCATAAAGGATCCGTGCCTGCGACCCAATTACCAGGTTATTTCGACCTGCTTCCTTTATCCAGTGAATATTATCCATCATCTGCTGCTTTATCTCGTCAGGTGCAACAGATGCTAATTTCTCAAGCACCTGCCGTGCAATAATATCTGTCAGTTCTAGCTCTTTAGGATCGGAGGATGTACAAACCCATCGAAAAGGTCCAAATCCGTAATCAAAGAACAGGGGACCCATAATATCCTGAACATATGAATTATATCTATACGAGCCGTTTTGCTTAAAAATTTCAGCACCTGCCCTGCCCGATTCAAGCAGGAATGCATTCCCGTAATCCCAGAAATACATACCCTGCTCAGATAAAATATTTATAGCATCTACCTGCCGGCGCAGTGATTCCCGAACTTTTTCTTTGAATTGCTCGGGGTTGTTTGTCATCATCCCGTTCGACTCCTCAAAGGTAAGGCCAACCGGGTAATAGCCTCCCGCCCACGGATTATGTAATGATGTCTGATCCGATCCAAGTTCAACCCTGATACCCTCTTTAACAAACTTCTCCCAAAGATCAACAATATTCCCATGATAAGCCAGCGAGACCGGTTCTTTCAATTCCTTTGCTTTCTTCAGTCTCACAATCAACTTATCAAGATCGTCAAATACCTCATCTACCCAACCCTGCGATTTTCTTTTTTCAATTGCTTTTTCATTCACTTCTGCCACAACACAAATTGCTCCGGCAATTACAGTAGCCTTTGGCTGAGCCCCCGACATTCCGCCAAGTCCGGATGTAACAAATACTTTCCCTTTCAGATCACTATCTCCGCTATCTCCGATCTTGCGCCCGGCATTAAGCACTGTAATTGTAGTTCCATGAACAATTCCCTGGGGTCCAATATACATAAACGAACCGGCTGTCATCTGACCATATTGGGATACACCAAGAGCATTGAATTTTTCATACTGCTCGGGGCTGGAATAGTTCGGGACAACCATACCGTTTGTTACCACAACCCTGGGCGCTTCTCTGTGCGAAGGAAATAATCCCAATGGATGACCGGAATAAAGTACGAGCGTTTGCTCATCGGTCATTTTAGCCAGATATTCCATTGTTAATAAATACTGAGCCCAGTTTTGAAAAACAGCTCCATTACCACCGTATGTTATCAGTTCATGCGGATGCTGGGCAACAACATGATCAAGATTATTACTAAGCATTAGCATAATAGCAGCCGCATGCACCGAATTATGTGGGAATTCATTGATGTTACGTGCTGAAATCCGGTAATCGGGCAAGAAACGGTACATATAAATCCTTCCGTAGGTATTAAGTTCTTCTGCAAACTCCGGTGCAAGAATTTCATGATGTTTCTCCGGAAAATACCGTAAGGCATTATGAAGAGCCAGCTTTTTTTCCTCAATGGTTAAAATATCCCTCCGCTTTGGAGCATGATTAACTTTGTGATCATATGGTTTAAGATCAGGAAGTTTATCCGGGATCCCTTGTAATACTTGTTTTTTGAATTCTCTATTGTTCATATGAAATTGCTATTTTTGTTTTCGGTTCATCACGGTAAAATTACAATTTTAAAAAAGATATGAGAAAAATAATCATGAAACTTCCATGTATTATTAATGCACAAATAAAAATGATTAAATAACGGTTGCGCAACAGTATCCGGATTTTTTCACATGGAAGTTCACGAGCGGGTTTGCGCCATGGTTTTTTGTGGGAGCGAGTAACAACCGAACTGCCGATAGGCAGTGAGCTCGCGAATACCTTTGAAAATAAATTTATTTATGAGCAAATACCA
>JAUVHQ010000379.1 GCA_030593185.1 Bacteroidota bacterium | reverse complement strand
TTTTTACACTGAATGCTGCAATTATACTGGCACGAATATCTGACGGTTCGAAATCTTTCTTGTAAAATTCCCTGATAGCTTTTACAAATGTCTCCTTGAAAGCCGCAAGGTGTGTCCCCCCTTGTGTTGTATGCTGTCCGTTTACAAAAGCATAATATTCCTCACCATATTGATTCCCATGAGTAAACGCAACCTCTATATCGCTGTTTTTCAAATGAATAACAGGATAAATACCGGAAGAACTAATGCTATTATTCAACAAATCGAGCAAACCATTCTTTGAACGGATTTTTTCACCATTGAAATTTATTGTAAGCCCGGTATTCAGGTAAACATAATTCCACATCATATTCTCAACATATTCCGAAGTATAATGATACTTCCCAAACATGCTGTTATCAGGGATGAATGTTACTATAACCCCATTATCTTCCCTGGTAGGTTTAAGCTCTTCGTCCCTTACCAGTTCGCCTTTTGCAAACTCAGCCTCTTTAAGTTTTCCCTCTCTTATCGATTGAATAATAAATTTATCTGATAACGCATTAACGGCTTTTATTCCAACGCCATTCAGACCAACCGTTTTTTTAAACACTTTTGAATCATATTTGGCGCCGGTATTCATTTTCGAAGCAACGTCAACCAGTTTACCTAACGGGATACCTCTACCGAAATCACGGATTTTAACAGATCTTTCCTTAATGGTTACATCAATCGATTTTCCATATCCCATCATAAACTCATCAACCGAGTTGTCAAATACCTCTTTCAGGAGAACATATATTCCGTCATCCTGGGATGATCCGTCACCCAATTTCCCGATATACATACCCGGTCGGCGGCGGATATGTTCCTTCCAATCCAGCGTTTTTATTGTATCTTCCGAATACCTGGTTTCCATTTTTTCCTAATTTCTGCAAATATAAACAAAAGGAACACCGCATATAAACCAATTTATTAACAATAGAGGAAAAGGTATTTCGTACAAATGATTGATAAGATGTCAGATATCACGATCTATTCTCCTGTTATTCTGACTGTTAGGCTACAATTGGCAAGACTTTACGGAGTGTTGAAAAAATCCCGGATAACCAGTATTTATGAGTATTTTAATAAAATGCTCAATGGTATTGTTGAATTTTTAAACATTAAATATTTTTTATTTATTTTTATAAAACCATTTCCCACAATGTACAATTAGTAGTCCATCAATAAAACGACTTTTATCTATAGGTAAAAATAACTATGAAGATGTTTGAGAATGACGGATACCTATAATAAAAAGACCAAAATGACAACCTGATGATTTAGTGCGTATTGTATGTTTAGTTATATGATAGCAATCTTGTAACAAGTTCTAATCAAAATATACCAATCATGGAAAAACGAAAATTTACCAGGCGCCAGGTGCTAGCGACTGCTACGGCCGGAACACTTGGTATCATAGCAACAGGTCAGGTTAAGGCATTTATTTCCTTTGTGAAAGAACAGGACAAGCTGGCCATCCTGGGTGGCGCTCCTGTCCGTACTGCGCCCTGGCCGGAATGGCCGGTATGGGATCCCTCCGCAGAGAAAGATATACTGGAAATGTTGCGAAGCGGCAGGTGGTGGAGGGGAAGGGGAGACTATGTAGCCGAATTTGAAGAAAAATATGCCGAATTCATTGGTGCCAAACGATGCCTGGCAACTGCCAGCGGAACGACAGCATTGCTCATCTCATTACATGTACTGGGGGTGGATGCAGGTGATGAGGTCCTGGTATCACCCTACACCTTCATTGCTACCTACAATTCTATTTTCATTAGTAAAGCATTGCCTGTCTTTGTCGATACCGACCCGGAAACATTCCTGATCGATCCGGCGAAAATTGAAGAAAAGATTACCGAACGGACTACCGCTATTCTTCCGGTGCATATTTACGGATTGCCGGTCGATATGGACAGTGTCAACATCATTGCGCGTAAACACGGATTGAAAGTGATTGAGGATGCCTGCCAGGCCTGGCTGACAGAGTATAAGAACAGGAAGGCAGGGACCCTCGGTGACCTGGGTTGTTTCAGCTTTCAGAATTCCAAACACATTCCAACCGGGGAAGGTGGAG
>JAUVHQ010000284.1 GCA_030593185.1 Bacteroidota bacterium | reverse complement strand
GAAGAGATTTAATTTGGATACCAAAGATATAATCAAATCCTGTATCATCAAGGATGAGGCCGCTTTCAGAATGCTCGTTGACAGATATTCTGATTTTGCATTTACCGTTGCTTTCAGAATAATGAATGATGAGGAAGAGTCGAAAGATATTGTACAGGAATCGTTTATCACAGTCTGGAATAAAATCGGAGGTTTTAATACCGAAAAGAATTTCAGCAACTGGCTTTACAGGATCATTGTAAATAAATGTTATGATTCACTTAGAAAGAGGAAAAGAACTCAACTAATCTATCCCGATGATGACAGTTGGAATATCCCGGGTATATATAGTGATAGTAATCCACACAATAAATTGGAAAATAAAGAGATCGGTAAGATTATACGCCTGTTAACAAATAAATTAAGCACAAAACAAAGGATCGTATTTGTTTTGAGTGAACTGGAAGGTCTATCACATGAGGATATTTCTGAAATAACAGGGATGGTAAAGTCATCAATAAAAAGTAATCTTAACCATGCCCGGCGAAAGATTGGTGAAATGATTGAAAAACATATCTGACAATGAATAAAACCGATAAATATTCCAAAGTAATTGAGGTACTTAAGGGTAACAAACCCGTTTTAGCCAACAAAGAAAAATTGACTGATGATGTCATGAGAAGGATTCAGGAGCCAGTTGAAAAATTTACTTTTCAGGAGAAGCTGAGTAATTATCTTTTTGGCTGGGCGGATATTGGCTGGATCCGGGGGACAATGGCAATTGCTGCTACAGTTTTTATCGGAATCTTCATTATTCAACAGGTTATTATAACTGATCGGGTCAATACTCTTGAGAAACAATTGATAAGGACTGTCAATACAATCAATACGCAGGAACCGGATCTGGGGATAATGCAGAAAGTCCTCCTCAATATAGTTGCTAAAGATCAAATGGCAGGGGATAGTATCACTATATCAAGATCCGACCTGGAAAGCCTGTTAAACTCCTACCTTGAGCTGGAACAAAATTATGAAAATACAAATCAAAATGCTGATGTAAATTCATATCTGCAAAAGATAATCAGACGAAATCTTGAGGAAGGTGCTAAAAATGATGAATCAGAACTAAAACTTTAAAACAATGAAACGGAAAGTTAAAATAACACTCACATTACTATCCATGGTATTGCTCTTCTCATGTGATTATGAAACGTATGTAATTAATACGGTTCATAAAGATGGGTCCGTTACCAGAAAAGTAATCATGAAAAACAGCGAAGAGAAATTTGAACCGGAAAAATACAGGGTACCCGTTGACAGTACATGGCAAACCCAAATTGATATAGATATAAATGAAGCAGGTGACACATCATGGATCCTCACAGCAGAAAAACATTTCGCAAATGTGGAAGAGATAAATGAAGAGTATCTAAATGATAAGGGTAGCAACCAGGATCTGGAAAGAAAAGCCCATTTTTCAAAGAGCTTTAAATGGTTTACTACTACATTTAAGTATAACGAGACAGTTGAGAAAGTCCTGACCGTCACATGTCCTATATCAGATTTTTTATCCGATGAAGAAATTAAGTTTTTCTATCTGCCTGGTAATGTTAAGGCAGAACTAAAAAACGGAAATGACAGCCTGAAGTATGAAGCGTTGTCAGATACCATTGATACGAAATCTGAAATTTGGGGGTGGACAAGTTTTGTAAGGCAATGGATTGAAATCTTCTATGATCTGTTTGGGGATCATCCTGATCTATCTATTAATAAAGAGGAGATGTTGTCAAAGGAATCAGATTTTGTTAAACAACTAATTGATTATGAGAAGAGTGAGAAAGAAAAAGATGAAGAAGCGCTTCGGATTATTGAAGAGACAGATGAAAAAGAAGTTGTCAGTGTTCTTGAAAAAGAAATAGAACAAGAGGTAAAAGATGAGGAACCAGATGACATTGAACTGATAGTTACGTCTATGCTGGGTAAGAAATTCTATTCCACCTTCAGGACTGAAATAGATAGTGCAATGTCGGTACTGGAAACAATGACTGAACCTTTCTTTTCTGCAGATATTTATGACATAGAGATCAGAATGCCAGGCAATATCATTGCATCAAACGGATATGTTAATACAGATCCGGATTCCGAAAACAGTGGCGGTATCCTCTGGACTGTAACAGGGGATTATTTTCTGACTCAACAATATGAAATGTGGGCTGAATCACAAATCAGCAATTACTGGGCATGGATTATTTCTGCTCTTTTTATTCTTTTCGTTATTACAGGATTTGTGATTCGTTCAAAAAAAGAAAAGGATTGAGTCCGAAGGAAGTGATAAGTTGGTTAGCCAACTTGCAAGATAAAAGATAATCCACCTTCGCTAAAGCTACGGTGGACGAAGAAAGTAAAAAGATAAAAGCCTGGTATCTCTTTGCACTCTGCTCTATGCCCTGAGCTACTTTGTTTGGGGCTTTTTTGTCTCATGTTTGTTTAGGTTCCCATCTACTTGACTTGCATTCGATAAATTCTTAAATTAGTTGCTTTTAAATTTTATTTATGAAAAGATATTTAAATAGATCAATTTTCTTTTCCACATTGTTTCTAGTGAGTAGTTTTAGTTCCTGGGGCCAGGACAAGGAATGGATCAGTTTGTTTGATGGGAAAACCTTAAACGGCTGGTCTGTTCACAGTGGTTTTGCAAAGTACAGGGTCGAGGATGGAACCATTGTAGGAACTGCAGTAAAAGAAAGCCCCAACACGTTTTTATGTACTGACCGTGAATTCGGAGATTTTATTCTTGAATTTGAGGTATTGTTGACCAATCCGAAGCTGAATTCGGGAGTGCAGTTCCGCAGTATGATAGCGGATGAGGAACTGATCTTCTGGTTCAGGAACGGGGATGGTATACCACAGCCAAATACGATTCCCGCCGACCGGGTTTATGGGTACCAGGTCGAGATTGCCACGGAAACAAATGGCAGCTCGGGAGGGGTATACGATGAGGCCCGCAGGGCATTTATGCCATGGAGACCAGAAGCTGGTTCTGAAGCAAGCAAGGCCTTTAAAGACAATCAATGGAATAAATACAGGGTTGAATGTAAGGGAAATTCCATCAAGACAATGGTTAATGGAATAGTATGTGCGGATTTCAGGGATTCATTGAATGACAGGGGGATAATCTGCCTGCAGGTACATGATGTTGGTGATGATTCTACACCGTATGAAGTACGCTGGAGAAATATCCGGATCATGCCGTTGAATAAATAAACTATTTATGTGATCGTGATAAGGATAAATTTAATGGTGCAATACTTGTAGCTGAGAAAGGAAACATCATTTT
>JAUVHQ010000246.1 GCA_030593185.1 Bacteroidota bacterium | reverse complement strand
CCTGCACATGATCAGCGGGATTGGGAATTTGCCCGTCATTTTGATCTTCCAATTATTCCCGTACTGGAAGGCGGTGATATTGAAAAAGAAGCATTTATTGAAGACGGGGCACATATTAATTCCGGCTTCCTGAATGGTCTCTGTAAAGAGGATGCCGTAAACAAAATGGACAATTGGATCATTGAGAACAAATTAGGTGAAAAAGAGATTAATTATAAATTACATGATTGGGTATTTTCCAGGCAGCGTTACTGGGGTGAACCATTCCCTGTCCTGAAATACGAAGATGGAACTGTTCGCTGCCTCGATGAAGATGAACTTCCTGTCACTTTGCCGGAAGTTGACAAATATGAACCATCGGGAACAGGAGAATCACCACTTGCCACTATCGATTCATGGCTTAATATCACTGATCCGAAAACAGGTAAAAAAGCCAGGCGCGAAACAAATACAATGCCTCAATGGGCAGGAAGCTGCTGGTACTACCTCAGATTCTGTGATCCCGGAAATGAAAAAAAAGCATGGTCGGATGAAGCAGAAAAATACTGGATGCCTGTTGATCTATATGTGGGTGGTATCGAACATGCTGTACTGCATTTATTATATGCCCGTTTCTGGCATAAAGTACTGTACGACCTTGGACTTGTTTCTACCAAAGAACCTTTTAAAAAACTTGTAAATCAAGGGCTTATATTAGGCGAAGATGGTGAGAAAATGAGCAAATCAAGAGGCAATGTCATTAATCCCGACAGTGTTGTTAACAATTATGGCGCTGATAGCCTGAGGTTGTATGAAATGTTTATGGGTCCGCTTGAGAAAGTGAAACCGTGGTCGGAAAACGGGGTGAAAGGAGTGTTTAATTTCCTTATCAGAACATATAAATTTTTCGCGAATCCTGATAATATCAAGAAAGAAACCGAAGATCCCGAAACACTTAAAGTTCTGCATCAAACTATAAAGAAAGTTGAAAATGATATTGAAGGACTAAGGTTCAATACTGCAATTTCGCAAATGATGATCTTTACAAATCATTGTATGAAAGCCGGGACTGTTTCTAAAAATACAGCAGAAATATTTACTAAATTATTATCACCTTTTGCTCCTCATCTGGCTGAAGAGCTTTGGCAAGTATTTGGAAATAAGCCCAGTATTGCAGATGAAGAATTTCCGGTATATAATGAAGAATTCTTTAAAGAAGATATTTTCGAGTATCCAGTCTCGTTCAATGGAAAGCTCAGGTTTAAAATAGAGCTTTCACTTTCGCTGGAAAAAGAGGAAATAGAGGCAGCTGTTCTGAATGATAAAAGAGCAGATCGGTGGCTAGACGGAAAAAAGCCTAAGAAAATAATTATTGTTCATAAAAGAATAATAAATGTGGTAGTTTGAAGGCAAAAGTAAAAAGGCAAAAGGCAGAAGTGAAGAAGGAAGAAGTAAGGAGTATGGAGTATGGAGTAAAAAAAGAGAATAATGAATTTTGAATATTAAATGATGAATTAAGAGGTTAAGAGTTAAAAGTTATAAGTTGAGCAAACCAGTAACAACCAGCAACCAGTAACCAGTCCCAGAAAACACCGTGAAATATGCTTATAATATATACAATAAAAATCTAATACTAAATTTATGAAAACTAATTATCGTTTAAACCGGAGATTAGCGCTTGTAACTTTTTTCCTGGCAATATCATACTTTGCCATATCACAGATACGTGTAAGAGATGAAATTGAGTTCCCTGACATTCCCGGATACTTAACACTAAAATGTGATTTTCATATACACACTGTTTTTTCTGATGGTAATGTATGGCCAACAGTCAGACCGGAAGAAGCATGGAGAGAAGGGCTTGATGCCATCAGCATAACAGATCATATTGAATATCAGCCCCATAAGGATGATCTGCCAACTAATCATAACCGTAGTTATGAAATTGCTCTTCCAAAATCAGAAGAACTCGGTTTGCTGTTGATCAGGGGAGCTGAAATTACAAGGGATATGCCACCCGGTCATTTTAATGCCTTGTTTCTGAAAAATGTAAATCTATTAGATGTTGAAGACTGGAGAGAAGCAATTATCGCAGCGGTTAACCAGGATGCATTTATTATCTGGAACCACCCGGGATGGCGACAACCCGATGAAATTCCAATCTGGTACGACGAACATACGGAAATTTTTCAAAAAGGATGGGTAAAAGGAATGGAAATTGTAAATGAAAGATCATACTATCCAAAGGCACATCGATGGTGTATTGATAAAAATATTACTATGATCGGAACTTCCGATATACATGATCCTGTGAATCTTAACTATAAAATACATGAAGGTGAACATCGCCCTATCACCCTTGTTTTTGCCAAAACAAGAACAAAAGAAGCAATTAAAGAAGCGCTTCTTAACAGGAGAACAGCCGTTTATCACAACAACCTGCTTATTGGTGAAGAACAATATTTATCACCTGTTTTTTATGGTTCAATTAAAATTATGAACCGGGAAATCACAATAAAGGAAAATCAGTGGAAGAATATCCGGATTCATAATTATTCAGATATTGATCTGGAATTGGAAGCCGCAGTGAATGAAAACAACATTGATATGCAGAAAAAGGTAACTCTTGCTGCTCATAAAACAAGTTTGCTCAGAGTTCAGTGTAAGTCAGAAAAATTGGAAGGCACTATAAACATTGAACTTCCTTATACTGTAACAAATTTTTTAATTGCTCCCGGCAAAGGCCTTCCTGTGAAATTGAAATTCCAGGCTAACATTATCAGGGAATAATTACAGAACTTTTTAGTGTTTGTAATGTCGATAAAATAAAAAAAATGAGTCCACTCCGAAAAATAGACAAAATTGTAAAATGCCACCAAGACTCCAAAACACAAAGAATCACGAAGAACAGACAATAAATATTTTATACTTAGTGAATTCTTTGAGTCTTCGCCTGCCCCGTAAGGAGGAACGACTGTACCGGGGTGCCTTTGCCTACCCCGTAAGGAGGAACAACTGTACCGGGGTGGCTATAAAGACTTTTCGCATTGAACTCAAAAATAGATGTATTTTGTTTCTGCTGTTTTCGGGAATACTGTTATCTATTAACCCTGCCTGCAGAAAAACTACCGGTACTCATAGCGAGATATTATCGGCAGACAGTATTACAGCGCCAAAATCTGTTCATACAAAATATGGTATTTCATATGATTCTTTAAATGTGCTTGAGGGAACGATAAAAAGAGATCAGAATCTTTCAGAGATACTACATGCTTATGATATTTCATTCCAAACACTTGGCAGGCTGTCAAATGTCTCCAAGCCTGTTTTTGATATCAGGAAAATCAGGAGAGGAAACCCATATACTTTATTTTATTCAAAAAACAACTCTAAAACTGCCAGGTATTTTGTTTATGAACACACCCTGGTTGAATATATTGTTTTTGATTTAACTGACAGCTTAAGGGTAATCAGGAAGGAAAAGGAAATAAAAAGCGAGCAAAAAACAGCTTCGGGTGTAATATCCACTTCGTTGTGGCATACCATAAAAGAAGAAAACCTTAACCCGGCTCTTGTTAATGAGCTCTCTGAGATTTTTGCCTGGAGCATAGATTTTTTCGGACTGCAGAAAGGTGATTCATTTAAAATTATATATGAAGAACAGTTTGTTGACAGTACTTCAATAGGAATTAGCAAAATTTATGCTACCTGGTTTAATCATATGGGGGAAGATTTTTATGCAATTCCTTTTGTTCAGAACGACAGGGAAAGTTTTTATGATATTGAAGGGAATAGTTTGAAAAAAGCATTTCTGAAAGCCCCGTTACGATTTTCCAGGATAAGTTCCGGGTTTTCAAACAGCCGTTTACATCCAATATTAAAAATACGACGTCCTCATCATGGTGTGGATTATGCAGCTCCTGTCGGAACACCTGTACATGCCATTGGTGACGGAAAAATAATTAAAACAGGGTATAATGGTGGTGCCGGACGAATGGTGAAAATCAGGCACAATTCTGTTTATACAACAGCTTATCTACACCTTAGC
>JAUVHQ010000279.1 GCA_030593185.1 Bacteroidota bacterium | reverse complement strand
AATTGTCTTAGCGAAAATATTATAAAGTGTATGGCTAAACAATATTTATTGCTATATGCCAACCTTCTATTATTATTCGCTCCCACAATCCTTCCCACAACCTGCTTCCCGAATCAAGTTCGGGACAGGCTATGAGGTTTTCGCAAACAAGTTTGCTCAAACGTTTCATTATTCTCCCGAAAATCTAATCCCGCGAAGCGGGAAGATATTCGGGACATTATTCCAGTATTCCCCTGTAGAAATAGCTCTTATGTCGCATTTCACAGGGCAGGCATTATTCCAACTTAGCAATAATCGCATCAGCCATTTGTTCAGTTGATGAGGCACCTTTTTCAATAACATCAGGCTGCCCGGACAATTTCATCATATCGTAGGTTCTGATCTTTCCTTCAAATATCACTTTGGCAATAGCATCCCTGACTTTTGTTGCAATTTTATGCTCATCAATATAGTCCAGCATCATACATGACGATTCTATCATTGCAATTGGATTGACTATCGAAATGTCGTACCCGGCATATTTGGGTGCTGAACCATGTGTTGGCTCAAATACAGCGATCTCATCTTCAGAAAACTGTGCACTGCATGCAAAACCCAGTCCGCCTATCAACCCTGCGAAACCATCTGACACAATATCACCGAACATATTACCTGCAACTATAACACCATAGTTTTCCGGATTTTTTGTAAGCCACATCATCTGGGCATCAATATTTGTATTCCAAAGTTCAATATCAGGGAAATCACTTTTTTGAATTTCCTTTGCCAGCTTAAACATCATACCTGAAGTCTCTCTTATAACATTTGGCTTCTCGCAAACAGTAACCGATCTGTATTTATACTCACGGGCATGAACAAATGCTGCACGAAGGATCCGTTCTGTAGCTTTCTTTGAGAATATCCTGGTTGAAACCGACAGCTCATTTTTAGGATTATCACCAAAATTTTTCACAAATTTCGGATGTGTCATTAATGCCTCATACACCTTATCAGGCGGATCAGACCATTCAACTCCTCCATACAAGCCTTCAGTATTTTGACGGAAAATAACAACATCAACTTCAGGTTCCTCAATAGTATTGTTTTTACCCCTGCGGATAAAATTTAACGGGTTCCCTTTATATGATTTGCATGGCCGGATACAAATATCAAGGTTAAAATATTGTCGCAAACCAACTATCGGACTGGAATAAATATATCCCTTCCCTTGCAATGCAGGATCAAGTTCATCTGCAGCTTCATCCTTGGGTTTTGAAGTAATTGCTCCAAAAAGAGCTATTTTGTGTTTTTTTAATAATTCAATTGTCCTGTCCGGTAATGGATTTCCCTCCTTTTTCCAGAATTCCCACCCGATATCCCCTTCAACATAATTAGCTTTGAAACCTGCTGCTTCAATTACCCTGATGGCTTGTTTCAATACCTGATTGCCAATTCCATCACCCGGCAATGTTACAATCGTTCTCTTTGACATAATCATTTTTTTTATTAGAAGAAAGTTAAAAGTAAATATTCAGTGTCTTTGCTTCGACTGCGCTCAGCATAAAAAGTTTGGAATGAGTAAATGTTAAAATGTTTATTACTATTTTCTTTTTTGCCGACTGTTGACTGCTGATCCCGAAAATTAGCAAATCTGCGATTTTCGTAAATTTTACTCCACTCCCACAAGCCGCCCCACAGGCCGGTCGTGAGGCTTCCAGCAAGCTGGAATGTTCGAGGATCCTTGGAAAAATATGAAATCGAAGATTTCTGTTTTTCCGGGACTGCCGACTATTTTTTATTCATTATTCAGTGCCCGAAGATAATAGATTTACAATTATTGTTAATATGTTAAATAAATGTTTTTCTAATAAGTTCCGTTTATTAAAATCCTTTACCTTTGCTTTTCGTTTATATAAGTACATAATGAAAGAAATAAAATCACTTGAACCTAAAAAACTCTGGCATTATTTTGCAGATGTCATAAAAATTCCTCGTCCTTCCGGTAAAGAAGAGAAAATCAGGCAATATCTGATAGATTTTGGAGAAAAATCCGGCCTTGAAACAGTTACTGACAAAACGGGGAATGTCCTTATCAGAAAAAATGCAACATCCGGGATGGAAGCTGTGAAACCGGTTGTTTTACAGGGACATATGGATATTGTTGCTGAAAAGAACACTGAATCAAACCATGATTTTGAAAACGATCCGATAAGTGCATATATTAATGGTGAATGGATCACTGCTAATGGCACTACTTTGGGTGCAGATGATGGTATTGGTATTGCAGCAATGTTAGCTGTTTTGTCAGATAATGGACTTAAGCATGGACCAATTGAATGTTTATTCACTATTGGGGAAGAAACCGGGATGAAAGGAGCAAGAAGATTAGAACCTGGATTACTCAATGGCAAAACTCTTATAAATCTTGATTCTGAAGATGAAGGTGAACTTTTTATCGGGTGTGCCGGTGGTATTGACACTATAGCAACATTATCGTACAAAACTAAACGGATTCATAATAATTCAATAGCATATAAAATTTCTATTAATGGTCTGAAGGGTGGACATTCAGGAGATGAAATTGACAAGGGGCTGGGAAACTCAAATAAAATACTGAACAGGATACTCTGGAATGCAGAAAAATTATTTAAAATAAAAATTAGCAATTTTGATGGTGGAAACCTTAGAAATGCTATTCCAAGGGAAGCCTCTGCTATTATTGTCATCAGGGAAAAACATAAGAATAATTTTGAAAATTATCTCGAGGAAATCTCCAGGGAAATCAGGAATGAACTAGCAGTAACCGAACCCGGATTGCAGATCAAACACGAACGTATTGAGAAACCCGGAAAGGTTCTGAGAGAAGGTGTCCAGAAACGACTACTAAATGCAATATATGCCTGTCCTCATGGGGTTGTAGCAATGAGTCAGGAAATGAAAGGCATGGTTGAAACTTCTACAAATCTTGCCTCTGTCAAGTTTATTGAAGGAAACCGGATACTTATAACAACCAGTCAGAGGAGCTCTGTTGATTCGGCTAAGCAAGATATTGCCGATCAGGTTGCAAGCACATTCCAGCTTGCCAAAGCCAAAGTTGAATATGCCGGAAGCTATCCCGGATGGGCTCCGAACCCTGATTCTGAAATAGCAAAGCTCCTTGCCGGTTCATATGAGAAATTGTTCAATAAGAAACCTGTAATACGTTCAATTCATGCCGGACTGGAATGCGGGTTGTTCCTTGAAAAGTACCCTGATCTGGATATGATCTCTGTGGGTCCGCAAATGAAAGGTGTGCATTCACCTGATGAGAAACTTCATATCGGATCAACACAACGATTCTGGAAATTACTCGTTGATGTGCTTGAAAATATGCCGAAGGAAGAATGGAATGATGGAATATTGGAATAATG
>JAUVHQ010000365.1 GCA_030593185.1 Bacteroidota bacterium | reverse complement strand
TTATTGGTAGCGGCAAGGATGGTATGCCACTTATTTTAGGCGGTAATTAGAGGAGAAGATCCGCCTTCGCCAAGGCTACGGCGGACGAAGGAGGAGAAGAGGATTGGTAAACGAGGGTACGATTGTACGATAGGACGAGGGTACGAGAGTGTGTGTGAGGTGTGTACCCAGTAACCAGAAACAGTGTAGGAAACGTGGAATGAAGAGGCGAAGATTAGAAGATGAGAGGATAAGATGTTGGGTGAAGATAAAGAAATATGCTACAGAGGAAGCAAACAGTATATATGTTTTTTGCCTTGATAATTATGGGGTTAATGTTCTTTTTCCCCGTAATAAGGTTTATCGATCCTGATAGCAATACATATGAACTAATTTGTCTTGGTGTAGTAAATATTGAGAGTGGAAACTATATTGTAAAAGCAATTCCATTAACAATCCTGTTGGCAGTTATTGTATTGTTGTTGCTAATTACCATTTTTTCCTATAAGAATCGTATCATGCAGATGAGATTGTCTGTCTTCAATATTCTGTTAATGCTCGGATCTGTGGGACTGATTTACTTCTACTCGCTGCTGGCTCATGGTAAAACTAATGGCGAAACTTTCTATTTGTATCCTGTTATTTTTCCTGTTGTTTCAGCAATTCTTGCTTTTTTAGCATTCAGAGGTGTGAAGAAGGACGAAGAACTGGTTCGTTCATACGAAAGAATAAGATAAATTACTGGTTACTGGGTACTTGTTACTGGGTACTGGTTTGTTCCGAAAATTACACCTGGAACCCAGCACCTGGCACCGAGTTTCTTGAACTTTGAACTTTTTGAACTTTGAACTCTTAAAGTATAACAAGGTTCTCTTTATCTGTTATTTTTTCGCAATAGTGGCATTTCAGTGCTACCTTTTCTTTTGAAACAACATAAAACCTCGTTTTAACATTTTCATTGTTAGTGATGCATTTTGGATTGACGCATTTTGCGATACTCTCAATTTCATCGGGAATTTCGACAACTCGTTTCTCAACAACCTTGTAGTCTTTGATAATACTAAGTTTTGCCAGGGGGGCTACAAGTGCAATACGGTTAAGATCACTCTCATTAAAAAAAACTTTCGATAGCTTTATAATTGCCTTTCGACCTAGTTTTTTGCTTTCCAGATTTGTGCCGAATGTTATCATCTTGTCAAGCTTGTTCAGACCCAATATCTGGATAACATCAAAAAGACTGTTTGCGGGAATATGGTCAATAACAGTTCCGTTTTTAATGGCACTAACGCTTAATTGTGTTTTGCTTTTAATCATTGTATTTTTTTTTGAAGTTTGCTAAGAACTTATCTGATCCCCAAAATACTCGTTAATATTGCCTGGCGTGTATAAACACCATTTAATGCCTGGGTAAAATAGTATGCTTTCATATTCTCATCAACATCTTCATTAATCTCATTGACCCTGGGCAAGGGATGCAGTATCTTCATGTTCTTCTTAGTCTTTTCAAGCATATGCTCACGTAAAACATATACATTTTTTACTTTTTCATATTCAATCGGATCACTGAATCTCTCTTTTTGTACCCGTGTCATATATACAATATCAGCTTCTGAAATATATTCGGTAAAATCGGTATGTTCATAATACTTCAACCCTAAATTATCAAGATGCAGCTTATAGCCAGCCGGCATCTTTAATTCTTCTGGTGAAATGAAATTAAATGTTGTGTTGAAGTGTGACATAGCAATTAACAGGGAGTGAACAGTCCTGCCATATTTAAGGTCACCAACCATGAATATATTTAAGTTATCCAGTGTATTCTGCGTTTTTTTAATAGAATACATATCAAGCAGGGTTTGTGTGGGATGCTGGTTTGCACCATCACCTGCATTAACAATGGGTACTGAAGCAACTTCACTGGCATATCTGGCGCTTCCTTCAATGGGATGACGCATAACAATAAGATCACAATAATTGCTTATGGTTTTGATCGTGTCTTTAAGCGATTCTCCTTTTTGTACACTTGTGCTGGATGAATCACTAAATCCAATGATCTTTCCTCCTAACCGGTTGATGGCACTTTCAAAGCTGAGCCGTGTCCTTGTTGAAGGTTCAAAAAACAATGTCGCTATCACATTGTTATTGAGTAGCTGCTGGTAAGGGTTTTTTTCGAATTCAACAGCAAGTTCAAGAATACGAAGGACCTCTTTTTTAGAATAATCGGCAATTGAAACTAAGCTTCTGTTTTTCATTGATTGAAGACAATTTTATTTATGTAAATATAAAGAACATATTACTTGATTATCAATCCTGTTGAAATATTATTAATAACTTTCTTTCGCGTAATTATTCGGTGCCAATATACTTAATTTTAACCTCCGGTGATTTTTCGATTCT
>JAUVHQ010000210.1 GCA_030593185.1 Bacteroidota bacterium | reverse complement strand
CACCACCTTATCTCCACCTTATCTCCACTTTATTTCCACTTTATTTCCACTTTATCTCCACTTTATTTCCACTTTATTTCCACTTTATTTCCACTTTATCTCCACTTTATTTCCACTTTATTTCCACTTTATTTCCATCTTATCTTCACTTTTCTTCTACATTATTTCTCCTTACTTCTCTTTCCTGCCACATACTATACAGCACCGGAACAACAAAAATGCTAAGTATGGCAACAAACATTCCTCCAACGGCAGGAATTGCCATTGGTATCATTATGTCAGAGCCTTTCCCTGTTGATGTAAGTACCGGTAATAATGCTATGATTGTAGTAGCTGTTGTCATCATTGCAGGACGGACACGTTTTAAACCTGCTTCAAGCACATTGGCTCGAACTTCTTTTATGGTATTCGGTTTATTTTTGTCGAATATCTGTTTAAGGTAGGTGCTTATTAATACACCATCATCTGTGGCAATGCCAAAGAGTGCAACAAAGCCAACCCAGACTGCAACACTCAGATTTATAGTGTCAATTTGAAACATGTTCTGCATGTTTACTCCGGCAAAAGAAAAATTCATAAACCATTCCTGACCGTAGAGCCAAAGCATGATAAAGCCTCCTGAGAATGCAACAAATATTCCTGTGAATATTAAACCTGCACTTGTAACCGACCTGAATTGAAAATAGAGTACCAGGAATATTATCAGTAATGAAATCGGGATAACTATAAGCAGGCGTTTGGTTGCACGAATCTGGTTTTCGTAGTTACCCGTAAATTTGTAATTCACTCCCGATGGTATTACCAACATTTCCTGTTCTATCTTTTCTTTCAAATAATCCTGCGCATTTTCAACCACATCAACCTCTGCATATCCGTCCTTTTTATCGAAAATTACATATCCGACAAGAAAAGTGTTTTCGCTTTTTATTAATTGTGGACCCCGGGTGTAATCAATAGTTGCTAATTCGCCTAATGGTATTTGCGAACCCGAAGGTGTAGGAATAAGTATTTTTTTCAAGTCTTCGGGATTATCTCTGTATTCCCGTGCATACCGAACCCGAACCTGATAACGTTCCCTGCCTTCAACAGTTGATGTCAATGGCATTCCTCCGATAGCAGAACTGATAACATTTTGAAAATCCTGTATAGTCAATCCGTACCGGGCAATAGCATCTCTGTTTATTCTTATTTCAAGATATGGTTTCCCAACAACCCTGTCGGCAAACACAGACATGGGCTCAACACCTTCAACCTGTTTCAGGTGATTTTCTAATTGATACCCTACTTTTTCAATAGTTTCCAAATCGGGACCAAAAACTTTAATTCCCATTGGAGCACGCATGCCTGTCTGCAACATTATCAATCGTGTTTGAATGGGTTGAAGCTTTGGAGCAGAAGTAAGTCCGGGAATATTTGAATTTCTTACAATTTCATCCCAGATATCATCGGGTGAATTTATTTTTTCTCTCCAGTTTCGGAAGTATTCACCGTTTTTGTTTTCTTTTAAATAATTGCTGAAATAAATAGAAATATGTTGAAATAAATTGTTATTGATGTAGGGTTTGGCATCCTGCCATTTATTCTCTACAAAAATCTTCACCTTCTTCTCCGCATTATCATAAACCAAGCCTTTGCTTATTTCAACTTTATCTTTATTTATTTCTACCTTATTTCTATCTGTTTCTACTTTATTTATTTCCACCTTATTTCTATCTATTTCTACTTTATTTATTTCTACCTTATTTCTATCTGTTTCTACTTTATTTATTTCCACCTTATTTCTATCTGTTTCTATTTTATTTATTTCCACCTTATTTCTATCTGTTTCTACTTTATTTATTTCCACCTTATTTCTATCTGTTTCTATTTTATTTCCATGCATTTCTTTCAAATCACTTTCAGTGAGTGTGTAATCCAACATAAACCTAGCATCCTGATCCACTGCAAATCTCAATCTATGTCCCTTTTTATCAAGAATATATTCAGATTTATAATTGATAACATTCTCGTACATCGACACAGGTGCCGGGTCTAAAGCTGAATTTACTCGTCCCCATTTCCCAACTACATTTTCAACTTCGGGAATTGCATTTACTTTTTTATCAAGCAACCGGATAACTTCAAGGTTTTCTTCAATGCCTGAATGTGGCATTGTGGTTGGCATCAGCAAAAACGAACCTTCATCGAGCGAAGGCATAAATTCCTTTCCAATACCAGGGAATGTTTTATTAATAGATTGCCATGTCTCTGTTTCTCTAATAGCATTTGGCATAAAGCTGAATAGCTTGTCAAATCCTTGCCACGTCATAATTCCAAACAGAACGACAAAAATTGGAAGGCTGAGGAATTTCCATTTATTTGCCAATACCCATAAAAGAATTTTTGGGTAGAAATGTACAATTGCCATTAAAGCCCCTAATATGATGGCAATAATAAATGTTACAAATAGAAAATTACTGAATGTACTGTTCTGTGCTCCAAGAGGCATCCATTTGGCAGAAAGAAATTTCATAACCACCAATAGTGTAATGGCAATGTTTATGTAATTAACATATTTCTTTTGATTGCCCTTCCATTTGTATACAAAAAATGAATTTGCGCCATATGCAATCAGAGCAAAAGCAATGAAATATTTACCAAAGAAAATAAATGCTATACCTGCCATAACAAGAACTATATTCAGGTAATGGCGGATTTTTTTACTGTTTACTTTTATTGAAAATAGAATGTGCGCCAATGCAGGAATAATGACCAAACCAATTACCAAAGCCGAAAGCATGGCAAAGGTCTTTGTGAAAGCCAGTGGTTTGAACAATTTCCCTTCTGCTGCTTCCATTGCAAATATAGGCAGGAAACTAACAATTGTCGTTGTTAGTGCTGTGATAATCGCAGGTGCAACTTCAACAGTTGACTCATACACCACCTGTAGAAGCTGTTTCCCTTTTGCCCCTATATTTTCGGGTAAGGCTATGTGCCGCAGTATGTTTTCGGTGAATACGACACCAACATCAACCATTACACCAATGGCGATGGCAATGCCCGAAAGTGCAACAATATTGGCATCTACTCCAAATCGTCGCATGACAATAAAAGTCATTAATACCCCGATGGGCAACAGGCTTGAAATAAGGATAGATGCACGAAGGTTGAATATCAGAATCAATACAACAATGATACTGATAAGCACCTCTAAAGTAAGCGCTTCTTCCAATGTTCCAAGTGTTTCATGAATTAATCCTGAACGGTCGTAAAACGGAACAATTGTAACTTTTGAAACAGTGCCATCGTCCAATATTTTGGAAGGTAATCCGGGTGCTATTTCAGCAATTTTATCTTTTACATTATTGATTACTTCCAAAGGGTTTGCCCCATATCGTGCAACCACAACACCGCCAACGGCATCAGTACCGCCTTTGTCCAAACCGCCCCTTCGCGTAGCCGGACCAAAATTGATTTTAGCCACATCTTTTAAACGGATTGGAACATTGTTTTTAACTGTAACAACCGATTTTTCAAGGTCTTCAAGACTTTTAATATAGCCCAATGCCCGTATCAGGTATTCGACACGATTAAATTCTATGGTTCTTGCTCCAAGGTCAAGATTGCTTTTTTTAACCGCTTGCATTATTTGAGCAATGGAAACCCCGTGAGCTTTCATTGCATTGGGATTTATATCTATTTGGTATTCTTTCACATATCCACCAATAGAAGCCACCTCTGCAACACCTTTGGCAGATGTTAAAGAATATTTTACGTAGAAATCCTGAATTGAACGTAATTCCTGTGGATCCCAACCACCGTTTGGGTTTCCATGTTTATCTCTTCCTTCAAGCGTGTACCAATATACTTGTCCTAAGGCTGTGGCATCGGGTCCAAGTGATGGTGTAACACCTTCGGGTAAAGCACCTTTAGGAAGAGAGTTGAGCTTTTCAAGTATTCGGGTTCTGCTCCAGTAAAACTCTATATCTTCCTCGAAAATGATATAAATGCTGGAAAATCCAAATATAGAATTACTTCGAATAGTTTTTACTCCGGGAATTCCGAGCAGGGCTGTTGTTAAAGGATAGGAAACCTGGTCTTCAATATCCTGTGGAGAACGCCCCGGCCATTCGGTATAAACGATTTGCTGATTTTCGCCAATATCAGGTATGGCATCTACAGGAACAGGATCGTTTGATAAAATACCCGTGTCCCAACTAAACGGTGACGATATTATACCCCATGCTATAAATAATATAAGCAATAGGAAAGTTACCAATTTATTCTCTAAAAAGAATCTGATGATTTTGTTTAACATAGCTCTGCTTCCGAATTTACTGATACTTCAATTAAATATGAACTACAATAATGTTTAGAAATAGAAAAGCCAGTTGTTGTAATCAACAATAAAAGGGCTAATATGATATGTACTATTTTTCTAAACATGCCACAAAGATAGTGACGTTATTTAGAATCGTTTAATATAATTATGGAAAAGATTTATATTTTTTTTGGATTTAGCCTGATTAATTCATAAGTTTTTCGTAATAGATCAATTTGTGAATTATTCAGGTTAGACTTTATCTAAAGGACTTCGTTTATTTTCTTCCAATTTTTTGTATTGGGAAGGCGAAAAACCTGTATTTTTTTTAAACTGGTTAGATAGATG
>JAUVHQ010000089.1 GCA_030593185.1 Bacteroidota bacterium | reverse complement strand
TCACCTGCTTTACATTTATATTCACAGGGATGATGGCAAACACGTGAAAGAACGGAGGCAAACGGGTTTTTATCCTTAATAACTTCCAGAGCTTCAGTGTATTTTTGAATAGCTATCAAAGCAACGTAAAGAGGAACATCTGTATTAATCGGACAGGTATATTGACATGGAGAAGAAATAATTTCCTTACATACAGTCGCTTTACATTTTTTCTTTACAATATGGTCAATATATTCTTCCCTGAAATATTTAATAGTTGCCAGAACAGGATTAGGTGCAGTCTGACCAAGTCCGCACATTGATGCATCTTTAATTACCGGTCCTAATTCTTCAAGTAATGTTAAATCATCCAACGTACCACGACCATTGGTAATATCTGTCAGTATCTCATTCATTCTTTGGGTACCTTCCCTGCATGTTGAGCATTTCCCACAGGATTCTTCCTGAAGGAAATTAGTAAAATATTTTGCAATATCTACTATACAGGTGTTTTCATCCATCACAATCATACCCCCCGACCCCATAATAGAACCTACTTTATTCAGGCTTTCATAATCAATTGGAAGGTCAAACATTTCTTCGGGTATACAGCCACCTGAAGGACCACCGGTTTGTATTGCTTTGATTTTTACTTTTCCTGAAGGACCGCCACCTATGTCATACACCACCTTACGTATTGTTGTCCCTAAAGGAACCTCAACCAGTCCGGTATTTTTTATCTTTCCAACAAGAGAGAATATTTTTGTTCCCCTGTTACCCGGCATACCCACTTTCGAATATTCTTTTGCACCTTTACTTATTATTACCGGCACATTTGCGAGAGTTTCCACATTGTTTATGCAAGTAGGATATCCCCAAATCCCTTTGTCAACAGGATAGGGTGGGCGCTGCTTCGGCTGTCCCATTTGCCCTTCAATTGATTTAATAAGGGCAGTTTCCTCTCCACAAACAAAAGCACCCGCGCCACGAATGATTTCAATGTTAAAATCAATGTTTGTCCCTAATATATCTTTGCCAAGTATTCCAGTGTCATGTGCCTGACGTATAGCAATTAATGCATGTTTAATAGCTAACGGATATTCACTTCGTACATATATGAATCCTTTTGTGGCTCCAATGGCTATCCCGGCAATTATCATACCTTCAATAATCAGATGAGGGTTACCTTCCAAAAGACTACGGTCCATATAAGCGCCCGGGTCGCCTTCATCTGCATTGCATACAATGAATTTTTTTGTCGTATTATTGCCTGATTTTCGCGCGGCTTCCCATTTCTTACCTGTTGGGAACCCTGCTCCTCCACGTCCCCTGAGCTCAGCTTTTTTTATCTCGTCAATTATCCAATCGGAGTTTGGATCGGATATTACCTTTTCAAATGCTGCGTACCCATCGTCATTAATATAGTTGTATATCCTTATTGGGTCAATTTTCTGGTTTTTTCCTAAAATTGTGCGGATTTGATTCTTGAAAAAAGGAATATCTTGTTGCGAATCGTATCTCTTAACATCACCCGGCTGCCTGTAGAGCATCTCATTAATAACCTTTCCGTCAATTGCTGCATCAATAATTTTCGGTACATCATCTATGCTTATTTTCGGGTATACATTATTACCCGGTTCAACAATAATAAAAGGATCCATTTCACAAAAACCTAAACAACCGGTTATTCTGAGTGATATTATATCATGAAGATCTTGTTCGATTATATAGCGTTTTATCATACGCATGATATCATTCGAACCGCTTGCCTGACCCCCTGTACCTGCACATAAAACCAAACAGGGTTTTTTCACCTCAGCTTCAATCATAATAAGTTTCCGAAAATCGATAAAACCTTCAATAGATGAGATTTTTTTCATATCCCTTTTCCTTAAATATTAATAACAAATTGCCAGATAAAAATTATACATCTAATATATGTCCTTTACAACCGCGGCGAGGACAGAAATGCACAGTTCCGCCACCACGAATAATCATGGGAACCATATTTACACCACATATAGGACATTCAGAACTACTTGTTAACTCTTCGTGGCAATGGGGACAAAAGCAGTTTAATTCAGTGTCTATCGGTATTTCATATTCCGATTCAATATTAAAACTACCATAAAGCGATGATAACCTTAGCCAACCATGTTTGCGACCAAATGATACAGTAATATGAATGCAAGGAAAACTATCAATAAGGTGTTCGGGGTTCATTAAACCATGGTTACATCTGGGACAACTAACCTGAACAGGAAAGATTTGTTTCTGTTTTTTTATGTCGATCTTTTTTATGCCGATCTTTGCCTGTTCAATAATTTTCTTAACCATTGAAGGTTTGACATTAGAATGATAAACACCATCCACAACCGTAATAGGCCCCATAGCGCAACAACCAAGACAAGCTGCTGTCTCCTGTGAAAACATTAAATCATCGGTAGTTTTACCTGGTTTTATACCCAATTCTTTGGTTATTGCATCTACAATTCTGCTCCCTCCGCGAACATGACATGCAGTACCAAGGCATGTGGTTATAATGTGCTTGCCTTTTTGAGTAAAGCTAAAAGCTTTATAAAAACTGGCAACCCCATAAATATCACGAAGAGGTATTTTTAATTTGTCTGCAACTAGTTTCATTGTATCCTCGGGGAGATAATTGTAATGTCTCTGAATATCCTGCAAAATAGCAATAAGAAACTTGCCATGTTTTCTTATACTTGCGTCAACAATTGATTCCAGTTCAATTGAAACTTCTGATAAGTACATATGGTTTTATTTGGGCAATTATTGATATTAATTATTTTTTTATTTGCTGCATAAATTTATTCCCGTTTTTCGTTGTTTATGCAAATAAAAAAAAACAATACATAACAAATATGAACATAATCTTTTGTATTTTTTCTTTTTCGAAGTTAAAAACTTCACCTTCGTATGTTTTTTACAACATAAAGTAAATATGATTTATTAATGAGAAAATGCTGTTTATAAAATGAAGCAGCTTTTTTTCATATTTTAGCACATAAAAAAACTCGCTATGCAATTCATTGATACTCACTCACATCTGTATTTGCCTGAATTTGATAATGACCGTGACCAGGTAATAAACAGAGCCATCCAACAGGGAGTAGAAAAAATCTGCCTTCCTAATATTGACACCCGGTCAGTTAACCCAATGCTGGCTCTTGTAAATAAATATCCTGATTTTTGCTTTCCTATGATGGGCCTTCATCCCTCATCGGTAAAAAAAAATTATCGTGATATACTTAAAAATGTTCAGGAGCATCTTCTAAGAGAGAACTTCATTGCTGTAGGTGAAATTGGCATTGACCTTTATTGGGATAATACCTACAGAAAAGAACAAATGAAAGCTTTCAGAGAACAAATTACTCTTGCTATCGATAATCACCTGCCGGTAGTTATCCATATCAGGGAATCATTTGATGAGGTATTTCAAATACTTGATGAATTTAAACCTGATTACCCAAAAGGAATATTTCATAGTTTTACCGGTAATTTAGATCAGGCCCACCGCGCCATAGCAATGGGATTCAAACTTGGCATAGGCGGGATTGTTACTTTTAAGAACGCCGGACTTGATAAGGTAGTTAAAGATATCGATCCTAAACATATTGTTCTTGAAACTGATTCTCCTTACCTGGCACCTGTTCCAAAACGCGGAAAAAGAAATGAAAGTTCATACCTGGTTTATACCGCACGAAAGATCGCCGAACTTCACAATATTACCATTGAAAAAATTGCTGACATCACTACTCAAAACGCCATGGATTTATTTAAACTGAATAATTAAATATACTTTTCACTATTAAATGTTTAGCGAACATTAAACCCCTGTTACCAGGGAATAATTCAGATTACTAAAGTCTTATGTTTAGAAATAAATTTATAAACTCTTTTTTTTTACATATTTTTTGTATTTTGTGCCACCTGAATCCGTGGGGTTCAACATAGAGACAGAGGAGAGGTGACCGAGCGGTTGAAGGTGCACGCCTGGAAAGCGTGTGTGCTGTGTGAAACAGTACCGAGGGTTCGAATCCCTCTCTCTCCGCTTAAAAACGGAGTTTGAGGAAGATACAGATTAGATTATTGTTCTGTGAAGTTTATTGGTTTTACTAAAGAGGGATGAGAACAGAAGGGTCGTGAATGAGAACAGGAGGGCAGGAAGATTCGAATATAAAGTTTTGATAACAAAAAACAAATTAATAAATTGCAAACCGAAATTTTTAATAACTAAAATTGAAATCAAACCATGAAAAAACTTTTTGCATTTGTAGCAGTACTTGTGATGCTTAGCTTTGGAGCGTCAATAAATGCTTTAGCTCAGGATGAACCGGTCGATACAACGGCTGTTGAACAAGTTGCAGATTCTGCCGCAGTTGATACTGTAGTAACAGCAATTGAAGAGCCGGTAGCCATTGAAAGTGACGAAGCCGAAGCTGAAGTAAGAGGCGAATTACACAAAAAAATTAAAGCCAAATTTATTGAAGGTGGCGCATCATTTATGGGTGCACTGTTATTATGCCTTATTTTTGGTCTTGCTCTCGCAATCGAAAGGATCATTTATCTTAATCTTGCAACAACCAATACCGAGAAATTGCTTAGTAAAGTTGAATCTGCTCTTGAATCAGGCGGAATTGATGCTGCAAAAGAGGTTTGCCGTGATACACGCGGACCTGTGGCTAGCATTTTCTACCAGGGACTTGACAGGGCTGATGAAGGTGTTGAAGCTGCCGAAAAATCACTTATTTCATACGGAAGCGTTCAAATGGGATTGCTCGAGAAA
Source organism: Bacteroidota bacterium (assembly GCA_030593185.1). Classification (GTDB taxonomy): domain Bacteria; phylum Bacteroidota; class Bacteroidia; order Bacteroidales; family VadinHA17; genus JADFUQ01. The sequence goes on along the minus strand of JAUVHQ010000089.1, from coordinate 3,189 downwards.
AACCTTTCATGGATCTCCTTATTCATAGCTATTGCACCGATGTTGGGATTTATGGGAACAGTTATTGGTATGATCGCAGCATTTGACCAGATTCGTATGGCTGGTAATGTATCTGCACAACTTGTTGCCGGTGGTATTCAAATTGCTTTGATTACTACAGTTACTGGTTTGATTATAGCCGTTATTCTTCAGATATTCTATAACTACATCTTGTCAAAAATAGACAACCTTGTTAATTCCATGGAGGATTCATCCATCACATTAATTGATATGCTTATAAAACACAACCTTAAAAAATAAGGATAATTATGGATAATACAATTAGAAAGACAATTTCCATAATCCTTTATGTTCTCATGGGGATCTCAGTTGTGCTTGTCGCATTTTTTTACTTCGGCAAGCTGGTTCCCGGAACTGAAGGTACAAATATGGAAGAACCGGTAATTACCGGAAAAATTCTTATCTGGGCTGCTATCCTGGTAATAATTACGGCAGGATTAGCATTGATATTTCCTATAATTAACCTCGTTTCTAATCCCAAATCAGCAAAAAGTGGTTTATTTATTCTTCTTGGAGTTGCTATACTAATTTTTGTTGCATACACACTTGCTTCGAATGAGGTGCTGAAAATACCCGGCTATACAGGAACAGATAATATTCCGGGAATACTTAAAATTGCAGGAACAGGACTTTTTACAACATATATTCTTGCAGGTTTGGCCGTGCTTTCAATCCTGTATTCTGAAATTTCAAAATATTTTAAATAACATAACCGGAGGACCATATAATTTAGTTCTCCTTTAAAAATATTACTATGGGAAAAAGGGAATTATCGCCAATTAACGCTGGTTCGATGGCTGACATCGCATTCCTTTTATTGATCTTTTTCCTGATTACAACTACAATGGATGTCGATACCGGTTTGCAACGCCGACTGCCCCGACTTCCTGATGAAGACCAACAGGAGGACACTTCTGATAAGATCAAGGAAAGAAATGTATTTGTTGTACTTATTAATAAAAACGATGAACTACTGGTTGAAAACAAACCCATGGATATACATCAGCTCCGTCAAAAAGCCAAAGATTTTATAGCTAATCCAAATAATGCAGAGAATCTTCCTGAAAAAGAGATCAAGGAATTGCCGTTTTTTGGTAGTGTATATATTACAAAAAACCCTGTTATCTCTCTGCGAAATGACAGAGGAACATCATACGGAATGTATATCCGGGTTCAAAACGAACTTGTTGCAGCCAAACAGGAACTTAGAGATGAGATATCAATTCAGCAATTCGGGGAGAAATTTGATGAACTCACTGAAGATCAAACGGAAGCAGTAAAACATTATTATCCCTCAGTACTTTCTGAAGCGGAACCTAAAAATATCGGAGGAAAATAAGCCATGTCCAGATTTTCAAAAAAAGGGAAAAAAGGTGTAGGAGAAATCAATACAGCATCATTGCCTGATATTGTCTTTATGCTACTGTTTTTCTTTATGACAACAACAGTGATGAAAGAGGTTAACCTCATGATCACTGTAAAAGTTCCTGATGCTACCGAAGCCAGAAAACTTGAAAAAAAATCCCTGGTAAGCTATATTTATATGGGACAACCACTTCGTTCGTTCCAGCAAATGTTTGGAACAGAACCACGGATCCAATTAAATGATCAGTTTAGAGATGTTGCTGATATAGTGGATTTTATTGCACAGGAACGTGATGCTATGGATGAAAACGACAGAAATAAAATGACCGTTTCACTTAAAATTGATGCGGATACAAGAATGGGAACTGTAATCGATGTAAAGCAATCTTTGCGTCGTGCTCAGGCATTAAAAATCAGTTATTCAGCCCGTAAAGTGGAAGAATTGTAATACATTGCAAAATAGATTTATAAGAGGGACAATTATTTGTTCCTCTTTTTTTTACTTCCCTTCTCCGTTTTATGTGCATAATAAACATCTCTCCAATAATACTCATCACACATCCACTATCTATTTGTTCATGTTACTGCTGTTGTCACTTCTTCGGTTTCCGGGTTTTGAGTTGAGGGTTTGCCATGGGAAGAAGTCTGATTAATATTTCTTACATGAGTCGAAAATATTCCAGCTAATTAAATTATCCGATTCAATAATGTTAAAAAAATCGTCGATGTATGCAAGAACTTCATTTCTTGTCCGATCTTCAAAATATTCAAATTCCAGGATCGTTTGGTAAATACTATCTTTCTTGTCAAGGAATTCCTGTATAGTTGCTTCATACTCTTCGCAGGTACAGCAAATTCCCTGAAACAATCTTTCTCTGACATTATCTAACATTAATTTCTCAGCAGGAATAGAATAGTGAGTATTCACAAAACCAGAATAGTCGAAATCATATGGAACAACAAAAGGAGTTACCTTTAGATGATCATTCAATTTGAGCAGCTTTAAATTATGCAGGCCAGTCACCGACCAGTCTGTATTACCTATCATAAATTGAAAAAGCGCTACGCGATTCATAGATGCTTTATCAATGCAGTTCTGGTTAAGGGTATTTATTTTAATCTTAATCGCATTATTGCGTTCTGCCAACACATCAACATCTTCGATGGCAAAACTATAACTGATGTATTCTTTTGGTTTTTTTCTACCGATATCAACATAACGAATTTGCATCAGTCGTACCCGGAAGCTGCAATCGGTAAGCAGATTATAAAGTTTATAGGTCAGATATTCTTTCAGTACATATTGCTCATATGTTCTGCTATACTTGCAACACGTTACCAATTTCAGCTTCTTTATCCCTTTTAGCTCGCCTGATTGAATTTCAGCCTTCTTCATGTTGATCTTAATTGGAGGCAGGTAACAATGACTTTTTCTAAATATACCACGAGCTTTGAGACGTATTGTCTTTTCAAGATCAACACTATCATTTAAATAGTAAGTCAGTTTGGCTTCCTGATATTGATCTTTATATTTTTCTCTTGAGAATTTTTTTATATCAAAGGTTAAGTCACAAACAAAGGGTTTTTCCTTACAGAACAAACCAATATCCGTGCTGTTATCCTCTATTAGTTTATTGCCAGGTGTAATAACCGGTGAATCATCCGGTTCCTGAGCCCATAAAGTAATTCCCAGCGTTAAGAAAACAAACAGTCCAAGTAGTTGTTTCATTTTTTTCCCTCCTGCTTATTATTAATATCTAAAAC
>JAUVHQ010000274.1 GCA_030593185.1 Bacteroidota bacterium | reverse complement strand
ACTAATACTTTAGCAGTTGTATCCGGCTCTGATTCAGCTATTGCAGGTATTGTCTTAACAAAACTTACGAATGCAATAAGGACTGATATAATGAATATTTTCTTGCGCATAACTTGTTTTTAATCAAAGGTACAACATTTTATTTGTATTGATATTTAAAGCTATTCATTGATTTATGTCGAATTATTTTGTTTAATCTTATACCAAACTATGGTTTTGATAAATCCTCAAGATATTGAAAAAACAATTCCATTGCTTTAAGTTTTTTATCATCAAGGTGATAATCAATGTTAGTGGTCAGGTATGATTTGAGATCAACTCCTTCAGGAAGTCGATTGTTTGCAAAGTAATTGATAACTTTATCAAGGTTGTGGATACCATATTTAAGAGCAGTATCGAATGCTTTTTTAAAATCCCTGTCAATTTGTTTATTGGCAACCCAGGCAGCAAATACAAACGGCAAACCTGTAAAATTTCTCCATTCATCTGCAAGATCATACCTGTAAGGGAATTTTTTCTCAGCAGTGAAACAACGATCGCCGATTAACACAGCTCCATCCTGATCATTTTTTATGTTATTCTCAAAACCTTCTGTAGTCGTAAGCCACTGGACATCAATATCCCAGTAATACATTGCAAGTACTTTAACAAGATTCACGGATGTTCCTGATTGATAATCAAGGAAGATCCTTTTAAGTTTTTTTAAAGGACCATTGCTAACAAGGATTACTGATCGTACTTCTTTATTAGCTCCAATACAATATTCAGATATTATTTCGTAAAAATCTAATTCAGGAATCACAATAATTGGCACTAAGCCAATATCAACTTTGTCTTCAGCAAGGTTCCTGGCGCAAAGAGAAGGATAATCTTTCTGCAGTAATATCTTCTTGTTGATTGAAGTATTCTCCAAACCATAAATAAATGGATACGTATTGGCGTACGAAACTGCTGAAACTTTAATCTTATTCATTTAAAAACCTTAAATCTTAGTCTGGGAATATTCTTGGATGCAGGTTATGAGATATAAATACATTGTTCACAATTCCAGTTACAAAAATACAATTCCATTATCAACAAACAATAATCTGTCCTTTTAATAATTGAGCCCACTCCGAAAAGTGTTATTCTTGCCACAAAGACACTAAGTCACAAAGATACACAAAAGTTAAAGCACTGAAAATAAACCCTTTGTGAATCTTTGTGACTTAGTGTTTTAGTGGCATTTTCTTTTATTTGACTTTTCGGAGCGGACTCAATAATTGCAATTTTTTAGTGTTCTAAATTTGGAATGACTGCCGACTGTTGACTGCCGACTGTTGACTGCCGACTGTGAACGGCCGACTGATTAGTTACGAATAATTCTAATTTTAACTATATTAAGAATCTAATTTTGCTTACTTTTGTCATTTCCAAAGGGTTTAAAGATGAATTTTGAAGAATTAACTGCTATCACACCTATTGACGGCAGATATAGAAATACGGTAAAAGAGCTGGAATTATATTTCTCAGAGTTTGCCCTGATAAAATACAGGGTGAAAATTGAGATTGAATATTTTATAGCTCTCACAGATCTTCCCATAAAACAACTTTCAGGATTTAATAAGAAGGATATACCTGTTTTGCAATCTGTTTATCAGACTTTCACAATAGATGATGCCAGGAAGGTGAAAGGAATTGAAAAAACAACCAGGCACGATGTAAAATCAGTTGAGATTTTCTTAAGGGAGAGGTTTGAAGAGTTAAATATTATCGGGTTTTCAGAATTCATCCATTTTGGTTTAACCTCGCAGGATATTAATAATACAGCTGGTCCTCTTTCATTGAAGGAGGCGGTTATTAATATTTATTATCCTCTTATTGGCAAAGTAATGGATCGGTTGAAAGAGTTATCATCTGAATGGTCTGATATCACAATGTTAGCCCGGACACATGGACAACCGGCTTCCCCTACGAGATTGGGAAAAGAAATTGCTGTATTTATTGACAGACTGGAAATTCAGCTTGAAATGCTGAAAACAATTCCATTTTCAGGGAAATTCGGAGGTGCAACCGGAAATTTCAATGCCCACCATATTGCTTATCCTGAAATTGACTGGATATCTTTTGCAAACCATTTTGTTAATGATATCCTCGAACTCAAAAGATCGTGTGTTACCACTCAAATAGAGCATTATGATAATCTGGCTGCTTTATTTGACAACCTTAGAAGGATCAATACAATTCTGATTGACCTTACCAGGGATGTTTGGACTTATATCTCAATGGAGTATTTTAAACAAAAAATTTCAGATAAGGAAGTTGGATCTTCGACAATGCCCCATAAGGTTAATCCTATTGATTTTGAAAATTCTGAAGGGAATCTGGGTTTGGCAAACTCACAGTATATCTTTTTGTCAGGCAAGCTGCCGGTGTCAAGATTACAGAGAGACCTGACCGATTCAACTGTTATAAGGAATATTGGTGTTCCTTTTGCACATACAATAATCGCTTTTAATTCGTTATTAACAGGGTTGGGGAAACTTATTGTTAATCCTGATGTTATTTCAAAGGATTTGGAGAAAAATTGGATCGTTGTGGCTGAAGCTATACAAACTATCTTGCGTAGGGAGGGTTTTGCTAATCCTTTTGAGATGCTAAAGAAGCTAACAAGGACAAATAAACCTGTTGATAGAGAAAGAATTCATGAATTTATAGAGAACCTGGAAATAAATGAATCAGTTAAAGCTGAATTAAAGATAATTACACCCTGGAACTATAATGGCATTTAGCTGGTATTATTCATGCAGAAGATAAAAGACAAAAGTAAAAAGTTTAGAATGAATACAATCTTCAGTCTATAGTCGGCAATTGGCAGTCGGCAATCGGCAATTTGAAGACTAAAATATTAATTTTTTTTAGTCCCGATTTGTCGGGAATATGATTAAGTAATTGTGTGTTAAAATTGTTTTACTGTTATTTACTTTTTTGCCGACTGTAGACTGTCGACTGATTGGTAACTAATAATTATGTGATTTTTGATATCGTAAAGAAGAAATTTTTGAATAATTCAGATTAGTAAATTTTTATTTAACAGGGAACCTGAAATTACATTTAAGAATAACTGAATTTAACCATGAATCAACTTTTTAGGATAATAAAATATATTATTCCCTACAAGAGTAAAGCTGCCTTAAGCATATTTTATATTTTGCTTTCATCTGTTTTCTCATTATTCAGCCTTGCTATGGTAGCTCCTTTTTTAAATATTCTTTTTGAAAAAACCAAACTGGTTAACCAGTCTGTTCCTTTTTCTTTTAATCCTGCCGATCTGGTTCATAATTTTCAGTATATTCTAAGCAGGTTAATTATTGAAGAAGGGAAAATTTATGCACTTATTTTTGTTGGAGTAATAGTTATTGTTACATCGTTTCTAAAGAATGGGTTTCTTTATTTGTCTAAATTTTATATGATACCTATTCGAACCGGGGTTGTTAAAGATATACGTAACAATTTATACAGT
>JAUVHQ010000206.1 GCA_030593185.1 Bacteroidota bacterium | reverse complement strand
GGATCATCAGCAAAAGGTATCATTTATCTGCTGACATGGGAATTTTCCAGGCTTGTTTTGATAGCAATAGTTATTGGAATTCCGCTTTCATGGTATTTCCTTGATAATTGGCTGCAGGATTATGCATTCAGGACCGAGTTGAACTGGTGGATTTTTGGACTTGCTGCAGTTTTTAGCATATTAGTTGCATGGTTAACTGTTGGTTTTCAGGCTGCAAGGGTTGCAAATAAAAATCCTGCCCAGGCACTCAGGCATGAATAGATAAGGTGAAGAAAGGCAGAAGGCGGAAGGCAAAAGTAAGAAGTAAGAAGTAAGAAGTAAGAAGTAAAGATAGCGTAACAGCAGACCTGCCGGAGTAAATGATTTTTGGTATTTCAGTTTTTTGAGTTGGTTACCTGAAAACTTGATTTTAGAAATTTTTTACAGACTCCCCTTAATCCCTTAACACTTTTTTATATACACATTATCTTTCTTATCTGAGTAGTCGTTTTTATAAATCATAGAGACGGAGATAATTATTAAAAGCTTTATACAAAATTTAAACTATTTTTACATTTCTTTTTTCTTGAACATCTTTTTCTGAATGAAATCAGGTAAACTACAATTAAGACTCAGAAGCCTCTGGAGTGATATACTGGAGTCTGTTCAGGGAACTGAGCAGGATTTTACATCGGGTCGGATTAGCCGGGCTATTTTGCTATTATCCATACCTATGGTACTGGAAATGGTTATGGAATCTGTTTTTGCGCTTGTAGATATTTTTTTCGTTTCACGTCTCGGTTCCGGGGCAGTGGCTACTGTTGGAATAACAGAATCATTGCTAACAATTATATATGCATTAGCGGTTGGATTTTCAGTAGGCACAACCGCTCTGATTTCAAGACGGATAGGTGAGAAAGATGCTGAAGGTGCCGCAATAGGAGCAGTTCAGGCTATTCTGGCAGGAATAATGATGGCAATGGTAATTGGTATTACAGGAGCAATATTTAGTAAGGACTTTCTACGCTTAATGGGGGCAGCTCCTGACATCGTTGAATCAGGATATATGTACACCAGGATCATGCTGGGCGGCAATATTGTGATAATGCTCCTGTTTATTATCAATGCTGTATTCCGTAGTGCAGGTGATGCAGCTATTTCCATGCGCGTTCTGTGGATTGCGAATATAATAAATATTATTCTTGATCCATGCCTGATATTTGGCTGGGGACCGTTTCCTGAACTGGGTATCAAAGGAGCCGCAGTGGCAACTAATATCGGTCGTGGTCTTGCTGTGGTATACCAGCTGTTTTTACTATTCCGCGGACGAGGACGGGTTAGGATATTAAAAAAACACCTGCGGTTTAATTTTAAGGTGATGATAAAGTTGATTCGCCTTTCTCTTGGTGGTATTGGACAAAATATTATTGCCACTTCAAGCTGGATTGGTATGGTACGTATAATAGCTATTTTCGGGAGCAATGTTCTTGCTGGTTATACCATCGCTATCCGGATTATACTTTTTGCAATGCTTCCGGCCTGGGGGCTGGGAAATGCGGCAGCTACTCTTGTTGGTCAGAACCTGGGTGCTAATAAGCCCGGTAGGGCTGAACGATCCGTTTGGTTAGCCGGCTATGCTAATATGATCTTTCTTGGGCTAATTGCTCTGTTTCTGATTATTAATCCCGCCTTTTTTATAAAACTCTTTATAGATAATGAGCAAGTGATCAACGCGGGTGCTTCCTGTCTGCGGATCGTAAGCTATGGTTTCCTTTTCTATGGTATGGGTATGATTGTGATCCAGGCACTGAATGGAGCAGGTGATACTATTACACCGACAAAAATCAACTTTTTTTGTTTCTGGCTGCTCGAAATACCACTGGCTTATTTGTTGGCTATCACAGCCGGTATGCAGGAAAAAGGTGTCTATATCTCAATTGTTGTTTCTGAATCGGTAATGACACTGGCAGGATTGTATTTCTTTCGCCTTGGAAAATGGAAGATGAAAAAGGTCTAAGGCGGAAGGCGGAAGGCAGAAGGCAGAAGGCAGAAGGCAAAAGGGAAGAGGTGAGTGGTTTGTTTTTTCTATCTTTATCATCCCAAAGTTAATTTGATAATTATTATGTCACAGGATATGTATGCAGGAGTTATTACTGAAAAATTATCACTAAAGGAGTACCAGGTTAGGAATATATTGAAACTTCTTGATGATGGTGCTACAATTCCATTTATAAGTCGTTACAGGAAAGAAGCAACCGGAAGCCTGGATGAACTTCAAATTGCTGAAATTCAGCAGCAGAACAAACGACTTATTGAACTTGATGAACGAAGGGAAACAATACTAAAATCAATTGATGAACAGGAGAAGCTTACTCCCGAATTGAAAGAGAAAATTAAAGATGCTACCTATCTTCCCGAACTTGAAGACCTCTACCTTCCATACAAACCGAAACGGAAAACACGTGCCTCCATTGCAAAAGAAAAAGGACTTGAGCCGCTGGCAAAACTCCTGATGAGTCAAAAAGAACCCGATGTGGAAAAGAAAGCAACACAATTTATTACTAAAGAGGTGCCTGAAATAGAAGATGCGCTTCAGGGAGCCAGGGATATTGTAGCTGAGTGGATCAGTGAGACCGGGAAAGCAAGAAAACAATTGCGTTACCTTTTTGAGCAATGGGCGATAATTGAAAGTAAAGTAATAAAAGGAAAAGAAGAGGAGGGAGACAAATACAGTGATTATTTCGAAACCAATGAACCCCTTTCTCGTTGTGCATCACATCGGTTACTGGCAATTCTTAGAGGAGAACAGGAAGGGTTTTTGCGTATTACAATCCGTCCTGACCAGGATAAAGCCCTGGAAATTTTGAACAGGAATTTTGTTATAGGCGATAATGATGCATCACGCCATGTTATGCAGGCAGCGGAAGATTCTTATAAACGCCTTATTGCCCCGTCGCTTGAGACTGAATCGCGTAACCTTGCAAAAGAGAAGGCTGATACAGAGGCTATTCGCGTCTTCGCCGAAAACCTGCGCCAACTATTGCTTGCACCTCCTTTAGGACAGAAAAATGTGCTTGCTATTGATCCCGGTTTCCGGACAGGATGTAAAGTTGTTTGTCTTGATAAACAGGGAACACTTTTACATAATGAGAATATTTATCCGCACCAGCCTCAGAAAGAAACAAAACAAGCTGCTAGAAAGATCACTTCACTTGTGAATGCATATAAGATCGAAGCCATTGCAATTGGTAACGGAACAGCCGGTCGTGAAACGGAATATTTCATTAAAGGGTTAAAATTGGACAGGAAAGTGCAGGTTTTTGTTGTTAGTGAGAACGGGGCATCAGTTTATTCAGCATCTGCTACAGCACGCGAAGAATTTCCGGAGTTTGATGTTACTGTGCGCGGATCTGTATCAATTGGTCGTCGATTGATGGATCCCCTGGCAGAGCTGGTCAAAATCGATCCAAAATCTATTGGTGTCGGGCAATACCAGCATGATGTTAACCAGGGGAAACTGAAAGATGGTTTGGACCGTGTGGTTGAAAGCTGTGTAAACATGGTAGGGGTAGAAGTGAATACTGCAAGCAAACATCTGTTAACTTATGTGAGCGGACTGGGACCACAACTGGCACAAAATATTGTCGATTATCGTACAGAAAATGGCCCATATAATACACGAAGCGAATTGAAAAAAGTGAAAAGAATGGGAGGGAAGGCCTACCAGCAGGCTGCCGGGTTTCTAAGGATTTCAAACGGACAAAACCCTCTTGACAATACCGCGGTGCACCCGGAGAGTTATATCGTTGTTGAATTAATGGCACGGGATCAAAATTGCAAGGTAGAAGAACTTGTGGCTGATAAGGAACGAATTTCATTAATTGACCTTAAGAAATATCTGTCTGAGGAAACCGGAATGCCTACTTTGAAAGATATTAGAGAGGAATTGCTAAAATCCGGGCGCGATCCAAGGGAAATAATTAAAGTATTTGAATTTGATTCCCGTGTAAAAAATATAAACGATCTTCAGGAGGGAATGATACTCCCCGGGATCGTAACCAATATTACTAATTTTGGCGCTTTTGTTGATGTTGGAGTTAAGCAGGACGGACTGGTGCATATATCCAATTTAAAAAATGAATTTGTGAAAAACCCGGCAGATGTTGTTAAATTGCATCAGCATGTAAAAGTGAAGGTGCTACAGGTTGATGAAAACAGGAATAGAATACAATTGTCAATGAAAGATGTGGGAAAATAACTAATCGAAAAAATTACCAAAATTACTACCTTTAGCTCTTCGGCTTATTAATCATAAAATTTATAAACCATGTTGAATAAGAGAAATTTCCCGGGTGTTGCCATCATAATGGTGGCAGTTATCCTCTTTTTATCATGTTCACGAACGAAACAAACAAATAAAATGAAACCTCCGATTGCAGAAAAGGTTAAAAAGGAACTTGCCTTACACGGTGATACCCGTATTGATAATTATTTCTGGATGCGTTTGACGGACGAACAAAAGAATGCTAAAGAACAGGACGAGCAAACCAAAAAGGTTCTTGATTATCTGAAAACGGAAAATGCATATACAAATGCTGTAATGAAACATACCAGTGATTTTCAGCAGGAATTGTATGATGAGATTGTAGGACGCATTAAGCAGGATGATGAATCTGTCCCTTACCTTGATAACGGATATTATTACTATACGAGAT
>JAUVHQ010000389.1 GCA_030593185.1 Bacteroidota bacterium | reverse complement strand
AGGAGACCAGACCGGTTTTTCCGTAATTTCACTGAGATAACGGCTAAAAAACAAACCGGCTCTTTTATTTGGAAAAACTATACAAACGTCACCAAGCTCTTCATAATGACGTTCATAAACCTTTTTTGCAATCTGGTATAAAAAGTTGTTCTTCAAAATATCAAAGTATTAACGCAAGGTTAAAAATCAGGTTCTGGTTACTGGTTACTTGTTACTTGTTACTGGTTACTAGTCCTTCGCACTCAGCTCTTAGCACATCTTACTTCTTACTTCTCCTCCCCTGCCATGTATCCATTTTTTCCAGTTTTTGCTCAAAAAAATTGAGTATCTGATCTGTTCGTTTCATATTCCACCGGGGACCAGTCAGATATCCGGGTGGTGCTTCACCGGTGATCCTTTCAACAACAAATTCCGGATTGAGTCTTTCAATAAAACTAACAATAAAATCAAGATATTCTTCCAACGTAAACAATTCAAATCGTTCAGGATGTTCCTTGTATTCCAATGAAATAGCTGTATCCTTAACAATTTGCAATTGATGAAATTTCACATTGTTCAAAGGCAAACCGGAAATGATACCGGCTTCATCGAGCATTTGTTTCCTGCTCTCGCCCGGCAAACCAAAAATAAAATGAGCCCCGACACGAATACCTTTTCGGGCAGTTCTTTCAATAGCCTCAACACTTTGTTCATATGTATGTCCCCTGTTAACCCGTTGAAGAGTTGAATTATAAACCGATTCAACACCATATTCAATGATCACATAATATTTTTCAGCCAGTTTACTTAAATAATCCAGTTTTTCATCATCCACACAATCAGGACGGGTTCCAATAACCAACCCAACCATTCCGGGAAATTCCAAAGCTTCCCGGTAGATCTTCTTTAAGACCTCCAATGGAGCGTATGTATTGGAATATGCCTGAAAGTATGCAAGATATTTTGTAGCTTTTCGATATCGCACTTTATGAAATTCAATACCATGCTTAATCTGCTCACTTACAGTATTTTCAGACTTGCAATAAGATGGATTAAAAGCATTATTGTTACAATAGGTACAACCACCTTTTGCAATTAAGCCATCCCTGTTAGGACATGTAAAACCGGCATCAATACTCACTTTCTGAACTCTTTCTCCAAATATTTTCCTAAAATAGTCCGGGTAAGTATTAAACCTTCTCTCATGTCCCCAGTTATAAACCTTTTTGCTCATAAAGTTGCTATTATGTACTTTCTTTGCTTTCAGAATTCATGTTTCATTTTTGGGTTAAAATTTATGCATACCTTTAAAGCATAATAAGTATACGGATTTTGCGAACGAAGTGAAGCAATCTCTCCTGACTTTTCGTAAAGCTCATGACAGTCCATCTATTTTGCATTCTGGTTGTTTTTAGGAGCTTGCTTCGTCGCTTCGCTCCTCGCAAAATCCTTTTTCAACCAATAAAATCCTGTTAAAATTCCGCCTCTTCTCATTTTCTCCTCTTCGCCCCTTTGCCTCTTCGCTCTCACACCTGAACAACATCATCCATCTCAACATACCATAGATATCCCTCAGTACGTTTGTATCCCATTTCTGACAAATAATTCATATACTGCCTGATCTGTGTCCGGTGTTTTGATTCCTTGATCTCGCCGAACTTATAGTCGATAACCACTGTTTTTTCATCATCATAAATCACCCTGTCAGGACGTTTTATCTTTCCATCCTTCAATAAAATATCAGCTTCTGCTTTCACTTTCCATTTATCACTGAACCAATCCTTTACTTGTTCATTTTCCAGTTTTTTGAAAATATTATTCCTGATTGCAGCTGTTTCATCATTCGAGATTTTCCCGGCATAAACTAATTTTTTCAGTGATGATTCTATATCCTTTAAAGTTGTTATATTTTCAAATATTTCATGCATTATCTTTCCATAGTTTACTTTTGACCTTTCACCCATTGCAGCAGGTTCAAAATAGTCATCCGA
>JAUVHQ010000327.1 GCA_030593185.1 Bacteroidota bacterium | reverse complement strand
AAGATGAAACTGGTTGGTCTCAGGACCGGTAGCGCAAAGAATAATTATTATGGGATCGGGGCAAAAGTTGAAATCCGGTCTGGGAATTTATATCAATCAAAAGTTGTAACCGAACCCAACATTCATTTCGGATTAGGACCCCGTGCAAAAGCTGATGTAATACGAATTTTATGGACAAATGGTGTTCCACAAAATATATTCTTCCCCGGAACAGATCAGGATCTGGTTGAAGAACAGGTTTTAAAAGGATCATGTCCGTTTCTTTATACATGGAATGGAGAAGAATATATATTCGCGAAGGATATCATGTGGAGAAGCGCACTAGGTATGCCTCTTGGTATTATGGGTGAAGAGGAAGCAACAGCATATGCCAGTCCGGATGCTTCTGTTGATTATATCAAAATTCCAGGTGAATTCCTAAAACCAAAAAAAGGTAAATATTCAATTCAGGTCACGGATGAATTATGGGAAACAATATTTTTGGATAAAATAGAGCTCATTGTGCTTGATCATCCCGATTCAATCGACCTGTTTGTTGATGAAAGATTTACCCCCCCCGGTAATCCAGGTTATAAGGTTTACCAGGTTAGAGAAAAACACATACCGGTATCAGCAATTAATAAGAATGGTGCAAACCTCCTATCATTTATTGCTGAAAAAGATGATAAATATGTATCAAATTTCAAACCGGGAAAGTGTCAGGGAGTGACTGAAATGACCGACCTGATTTTAAATCTGGGTGAAATTGATCCATCAGAAGATATTTACCTTTACCTTAATGGCTGGATATTTCCATCTGACGCCAGTATTAATGCCTCAATTTCACAATCAAGCGAGATAAAAATAATTTCACCATACATTCAGGTAATTAATAAAAAAGGTGAATGGGAAACGATTATTGATAATCTAAGCTTCCCAATGGGAAAAGACAAAACCATTGTAGTTGAACTTTCAGGCAAAATCCCTGCATCAGATTCACGGATCCGAATACGCACCAATATGGAAATTTACTGGGATCATATATTCTATACTAACGATAGTCCGTCAGCACCAATTCGTTCGATTAAACTAAATCCATGTTCAGCAGACCTGCACTACAGAGGATTCTCACGCACATACAGGAAAGGAGGCAGATATGGACCACATTGGTTTGATTATAATAATGTTACCACCGATCAGAAATGGAGAGACTTGGTTGGAAACTATACGCGCTACGGCAACGTGTTGCCTCTGCTGACAGAAGCAGATAACAAATACATAATAAAAAATGCAGGTGATGAGACTACGATAGAATTTAGTGCTGAAAACTTACCTGAATTACCAGAAGGGTGGAAAAGAGATTTTCTTATCCATAGTATTGGATGGGTAAAGGATGGTGATTTAAACACAGCAACCGGGAAGACTGTATTACCCTTGCCATTTAATGGTATGAGCAGGTATCCATACGGATCTGAGGAGTCCTATCCATCTGATCCTGAATGCCTGGAATATATGAAAGTATATAACACAAGAAAAGTTACCACTGAGAACTTTCGGAAAGCAATTATTGAAATTAACTAATCATATCAATGGTCTGGTTAATCAACAGGTGGAATTTCCATTCAGTTTTATCGTTGACTGGACCACGGGTTTGTTTCATAATGACCCCGATGGTCTGTTCTTTCGGATCTGCAAAATATGTTGCTGAATGGATCCGTTTATTCTCACCGCCTGGTTTCTATAATCACCACGCCGTTGCCTCCCCGGGCCCCGTAAATAGCGGCATTGCTATCTTTTAGTATATCGATTGACTTGATCTGGCAAGGTTGGATCCAATCGATGCTGCCGGTAGATACCCCATTGACTATATAAAGGGCCTGGGTTTGGCCACTAAAAGAACCACTTCCCCTTATATAGATGTTTACACCCCTCACCATTACCCCGGAGAACCGGCCCCTAATCAGGTCTAAAATATTTGAGTAACTGCAAAAGTCATTATTCTCCTGTTCAAGATGACTGACCCCATAAAGGAGATCATCTTCATTGATATAACCATATCCGACAGCCCGTTCCCTGTTCGATTTGCTATCAATAAAAAGCAGGTTAATAAACAAAGAGTCTGTATCCGGTCCAACCTTTTTGTTGACTGGCTTAAAGGTCTTTGGCTTTATCTTAATGATATCGTTCTCAAAGCATACAATAGAGAATTGTCCGAGCGAATCAGTCGTTATAGCCGTTTTGGCCTTTTTTGCAGTAACTTCAACATTCTGAACCGGATAGGTGCTAAATACAGTCAGTTTTCCATGGATCACCCTGTTCTGGGCAAAAACAGAAGTTGATAAAAATACTACCGTCAATACTGTAATAACTTGTTTCATTTGAATATTATTTGACATATAAAGATACGAAACTTTTACCATATTTGAGATTTCCCTGATATAAAACTTGGTTTAGCGTCCCATTCTGAAACTCTCCCGATCTACCCGAATAAATGGTATTAAACCCCAGGGCAAGCCCTGGACCCGAAATTCCGATGCAAGCATCAGGGAATTAAACACTTTCTTCTCGTCCGCCGACTTCGTCGGACGTAGCCGACTATGTCGACCGAAGTCCGAAGCGGAACGCGAAAGAGGATTAAATTAATCTTATTGAAAATTCGTTTCATTTTCCTTTCTTCCTTTTTGAATAGCAATACTCAAAATTCGCAAAAAATAATGAAACTAAAAAAAATGAACAGGAAAAAAATGTCTGGTTGATGAATATTTTCTAACTTTGATACTACTAAGAATAACTCTTTTACATGGTTTTAATTAAAAATAATGTTGCTATGAAAAAGAAGCTAAAACGTCGTGATTTTATCAGTCATATTGCCGTAGCAACTTTTATTGGTGCAATGCTGAGTGGATGTATTAACAAGGAGAAAGATAAAAGTAAAAAATTAG
>JAUVHQ010000388.1 GCA_030593185.1 Bacteroidota bacterium | reverse complement strand
AAAGAGGTGAGAGATGAGTTGTGAGTGAAGAAGGAGGGTCGAATTCGAAGAGGCGAAGAGTTGCATAGTTAAGGAGTTATGAAATTGTAAGGCAGTGTCAAAGAGTTACGAGTTACGGATTAAGACATTTAAAATATTGATTGTCTTTTCTTTGTGAATCTTTGCCTGCCCCGTAAGGAGGAACGATTGTATCGGGGTGTTTTAGAGTCTTAGTGGCATTTTACTATTTTGTCTTTCTTTACAAATAAACTCATAAACGACATTCAGAATATTACTATTTCAATAATCCTTCATCCCTGATTAGCATAAGGATAGCAGAATGAGGAACAATTACATATTTCTCTTTCTTAAATTCGATTTCATATGCATTGTTTTGTATATATATGGCAAGATCTCCTTCCTTTGGTTGAAGGGGTACATATTTCAATTCATCACTTTTATCTTTCCATGGCTCATCAACATCAGTAATAGCGGGTATAGGATATCCCGGTCCCACTTTCAAAACATATCCTGATTGCAATTTTTCTTTCTCTTGAACTCCTGGTGGTAAATATAATCCTGATTTAGTCCTCTGATCAGGAGTTTTAGGCTGTATCAGAACCCTGTCTCCTATTACGATAAATTTATTCAGATCGTTTTCATCAATTGATAAAGCCATATTGTTTTGAGTGTTATGTGTTAAACAGCAAAGATAAAATATGTTAGTAATATTGACCAAAGATTCATTATTTTTAATTCGATTCGTAAGGAAGAACATTCACACTTAAAACTATCGAGTATGGAAATCCACTTTATTCTGGTTGAACCCGCTGTACCTGAAAATATTGGCGCCAGTGCCCGTGCCTTAAAAACTATGGGATTTGGAAACCTCCGGTTGGTAAATCCTGTGCCTTACCGTGCAGGAAAAGCTCACTGGTTAGCCCACGGCTCACATGATGTCCTTGAAAATGCCAGGGATTATAAATCACTTGGAGAAGCTGTGGCTGATATTGACCTGGTTATCGGGACAACAGCAAAACCAAGGTCTGTTAAATACGACTATTATTCTATTAAGGAGCTGGGCAGACTCATCACCGGGAAGGGAACTACTATAAAGAATGCAGGGTTAGTTTTCGGACGTGAAGAATCCGGATTAACCAATAACGAAATGCTTCTATGTAATCTTATAACTACAATCCCAATGCAAACGAAATATCCATCAATCAATCTTTCACAAGCAGTAATGATCTATGCTTATACGCTATCAGATATTCGATGGGAAAGAAGTAATAAACCATCTATAACAAGAGACGAACATTCATTTCGCAAACTCACATCCAACATAATAGAACTGCTTGATTGCCTGGGTATTCCAAACGGAAGTCCAAAACGTAACAGAATTATAGAAAGAATTAACGTGTTAGGTGAAAAAGATATTCATTTGATGCATTCTGTTACGAAAAAAGTATTGGACAGATTCTCCTGAATTGCCGGTTAGTTACCGGGTCTTTTCAGGACAATAGGATCGATAAATGCCCTGTCCTCTGCGGCATATTTTGTAAAAAACTAAGGTTTTATACATTCTCTCCACCACGAGTAAACTCCCATGTCTCATCAGGATTATTATCATCGTACCATTCTCCAATAAGTTCTCCTGTTTTCCGCAATGCAGCACCTAAATAATAAGCCCGGAGGGCTTAAAGTCAGGTAGCCCCGGTTACGTCCGGGGTAGTAATGCAATAATAAATACGCAACCCCGGAAGGGGTTGAAGTTTCTCAAATCTTGTGATGAAAAGCATCATATAACATAACCTGAATTCAACCCCGTCCGGGGTTGTTGTTGAATTGTTTTGCCATAACCACAGACGTTACTGTGGCTATCTGAATTAGACACCCTCCGGGGTCTTTTTCTTGTCTTTTGCAATGCAGCACCCATATTTCAAAAAACAAGATCGTATCATGCAGATATACTGATATTTGCAAAATTCAAAAATC
>JAUVHQ010000037.1 GCA_030593185.1 Bacteroidota bacterium | reverse complement strand
ATGGCTGTATGAAGGAACCGGGCAGCGCGGGAGATCATCACTTAGAAAGATAAAGCTTACAACCGGTGAGATTATTGGAACACTTAGTCTTGCCTCAGACCTGTTTGGTGAAGGTGTTTGTATTTTTGATGATAAGATCATTCAGCTTACCTGGACATCCAGGGTTGGATTTGTATATGACCTTGCCACCTTTAAACTTATTAAGAGAATAAATTATCCAACACAAGGCTGGGGATTGACCACTGATGGTAAACAATTGATAATGAGTGACGGATCTGAAAAGATATACTTTCTTGAACCGGATTATTTTACTGAACAGGCACAAATTGAAGTGTATGACCATAATGGTCCGGTTATAAATCTGAATGAACTGGAATATATAAACGGGGAGATATGGGCTAATGTTTACCAGACTGATAAGATTGTAAGGATTGATCCTGAGACAGGTAAAGTTCTTGCCTGGATTAATCTTAACGGGTTATTGGCACAAAAGGATTATAATCCTAAAACAGATGTGCTTAATGGTATTGCTTACGATGAAATAAATAAAAGGCTTTTTGTGACAGGCAAAATGTGGCCTGAATTATTTCAGATAGAGCTTGTTAAAAGATAAAATTAATTGTAATTGTGACCTGTTATGATCTGAACGCTCCTGGGAACAATATCAAACTCTATAGGTGAGTGTCCCAGTGATTCTCCATCCACTTCTAGGTGGATTTCCGGTTCTGAATCAATGGTGATCTTCTTGCCGGTGTATGATTCCACTTTTGGGTGATCAAGAATAGTACCGTCATAAAGTCTTTTAAGACTGCGGATTATTTCTCCTTTACGCATCTTTTTTATTACAGTCAGATCAAATAACCCGTCATCCGGAATGGCATTGGGTGTTTGCATCATCCCGCCTCCGGTATATTTACCAATTCCAATACTTATTGTAAATGTTTCGTTTTTTACATGTTGTCCGTCAACAGTTATTTCGGTAATAGTAAATTTATAATAAAGCAGGTTAGTGAGAATATTCCAGAAATAAAGAAATACTCCTTTCCTTCCTTTATCCTTTTGCTGGTTTGTCTTTTCTACAACCAGGGCATCAAATCCTAACCCGGCAATGTTTATGAAATACCTGTATTCTCTTTTTTCACCGGTATAATATTTTACTATTCCGGCATCCTGCATAAAAGTGGAGCATTTTTTAAGGGTGGATATTGCTTCGGCATAATCAACAGGGATATTAAACATTCTTCCCCAGTCATTTCCGGTACCCACGGTTATCATACCGAGAATAATTTCTGAAACAGGTACTTTTTTCTGTCCAAAAACACCATTCACTACTTCATTCATGGTTCCATCACCACCCACAACAATTATTCTTCGATAACCATTTTCAATCTTTTCGCGGGTAATCTCAATTGCATGGCGTCTTTGCCGGGTAAAAACAGGATCAAATGTAAAACCTTCTTTTTTTAGTAAACCGGAGATCTTATCCCAGTCTTTCTTTCCTTTACCTCTCCCGGCATTGGGATTTACAATAACAAGATATTTCTCATTTTGATTGAATACAGACATTTTTTTGGGTTTTTTAATTAATGTATCCGAATTTACTCACTTCGTTTCCCGAAAATCGGGAAGACCGTCACGCCTGCAGCGTGACTAAGTTCAATACTTATTGGCTTGATAAGAGCTAATTTCATTATATTTTGCTTTTTTAAGTCGGCAAACTGAAGACAAAGTTTGTCATTTTTTCATCCTTTACCTTCTTCAATCATCATTCGTTATTCGAACTTTGTCTTTCCAAAGGGTTCAAAGGTTCTCTAAAACGTATAACAATTAACGAATAACATATAACTTTTATCTACATTAAAGGCACTGCTGACTGCCGACTGTTGACTGTCGACTTCTTATTTATGCCCTAAACTCCTATAACCTCTTACCTCTCTTAACCTTAGCCTTAGCCTTCTTCTTATTTATGCCCTAAACTTCTATAACCTCTTCCCTCTCTTAACCTTAGCCTTAGCCTCAGCCTTCTTCTTATTCCTGTGCTAATTAACCTAAAATATTCTTTACTCTGCAAAAATATGGGTATATTTTATCTGATATATCCGGAAAAATAGTTATAACTCTTATTTTTTTGAGGATCAATGCATAAAAAATGTTTTCAACAATACTGTTAATAATTTGTTCATAACTGGTTAAGAAATGTTCAAAATTCAGGATTAGAAAAAAAAACTTAAGACAAGTAAACCTTTAAATTTGACCATTTTCTTTTTGAATCGAGTATTTATAATTATAACACTGATAATCAATATATGGCAAAAATTATTTCAATTACAAATCAAAAAGGGGGAGTTGGAAAAACAACAACAGCAATAAACCTGGCTGCCAGTCTGGCTACTTTAGAGAACAAGGTGCTGATTATTGATAATGATCCTCAGGCAAATGCCACATCAGGTATAGGTTTGGATATTAAAAAAATTAAGACAGGTATTTATGAGTGTCTTATTGATGACGTAAACCCCGGAAATATTATTTTAAACACTGAAATTGAGAATCTGGATATCATTCCATCACATATTGATTTAGTGGGTGCTGAAATAGAATTGTTAAACATGCCCAACAGGGATAAAATGCTAAGGAAGGTTATAGATAAGATACCTAATGAATATGATTTTATATTTATTGATTGCTCACCCTCCCTGGGGCTGCTTACTGTTAATGCTCTTTCTGCTTCCGATTCGGTTATAATTCCTGTGCAATGTGAATATTTTGCTCTTGAAGGTTTGGGTAAACTCTTAAATACCATAAAAATTATTCAGACCAGGTTAAATAAAGATCTTGCAATTGAAGGTTTTCTTCTTACAATGTATGATTCAAGATTGCGCCTCGCTAATCAGGTTGTGGATGAAGTTAAATTGCATTTTCAGCAGATGGTATTTGAAACCATTATCCAGAGGAATGTTAAACTGAGTGAAGCGCCTAGTTTTGGAAAACCTGCTATTTTGTATGATGCAAGCTCAAGAGGTTCAGTTAACTTCCTGAATCTCGCTCGTGAGATCATGCAAAAGAATAACAAAACAAAGATTATGAATTCTGAAAAAGTAATTGAGTAGAATAAAATAAATATTCCTATTTAATGAGATGTTAATATGGCAAGAAAAAATGCACTAGGAAGAGGTTTGGGAGCATTAATTGATGATGCTGACAGGGAAAAGTATGATAATATTGATTCAATTTCAGAAATTAATATTGATCTGATAGAAACAAATCCCTACCAGCCAAGATCAAAATTCGATGAGGAAGGATTAAATGAACTAGCTTCATCTATTAAGGAACTTGGAATAATACAACCTATTACTGTCAGGAAGCTGGCTGATGGGAGATTCCAGCTTATTACCGGTGAAAGGCGCTACAGGTCTGCCATAATCGCCGGATTGAAAAAAATGCCTGCCTATTTTAGAACTGCTGATGACCAGGCTATGCTGGAACTGGCTCTGGTTGAAAATATTCAACGTGAAGATCTTGATTCTGTTGAAATTGCCATTAGTTATCAGAGACTTATCGAAGAGTGTCGGCTTACACAGGAAAATCTGAGTGACAGGGTTGGAAGAAAAAGATCAACAATCTCAAATTATCTTCGTTTACTGAAATTACCTGCTGAAATACAATTAGGTATCAGGGAGAAAAAGTTATCGATGGGACATGCCCGTACTCTTATTAATATTGAAGACCCCAAAACCCAGATAAAAGTTTTCTACAGAGTTATTGATGAGGAACTTTCTGTGCGAAAAACGGAGGAATTGGTTCGTCAGATGAACAGGGATGCAAACAAAGATATTTCTAAAAATGAACGTAAGCAGAAAATAAATGAAGATTTTCAAGAGCTTTCTCAGCATCTTTCTAAATTTTTTGATGCTAAAGTTCAATTCAGAGTGAATGAAAACGGGAAAGGAAAAATCGTTATCCCGTTTGATAACACTGAAGAGATGGAGCGGATTATTGGGATATTAGATCAACATAAGGGTTAATTTCTCTATATTTGCTCACAATTTAACATTTTGAGCAAATACAGGAAGAAAATTGAATCGAAAGACATTTTTCATAAAAATATTTTCTACATTTTTTCTTTTTCTAATCCTTTCCGGATCATATAGTGCATTCTCACAAATGAAGGAGAAAAATGCTGAAATTAGCCCGGTAGATTCTTCCGTACTGGAATCTCATTCACCAGCTAAAGCATCCCTCTATTCAGCAATTTTACCCGGATTAGGACAGTTCTATAATAAAAAATACTGGAAAATGCCTCTTGTATATGCCGGTTTTGGCACACTTGGATATTTTGTCGCATTTAACCACACAGGATATTCCAGGTATAAGAATGCTTACATTGATTTTACTGATAAACTTCCTGAAACTCAAAGCTATTTGGATATTATTAGTGGAAATCTCAATCCGGCTGATTTTGACCCGGTTCTTCATCCTGATACATATGATCCTCAGCAGGAAAAGTGGTTCAGTGAACAGCTTACGAATAATATGGACTATTATCGCAGAAACCGTGACCTGTCATATATAGGACTGGTTGGCTGGTACCTGCTGAATATTGTGGATGCTACGGTTGATGCCCATTTATTTGATTATGATATTGGAGATGATCTGTCTATGAAAATCGAACCGCGACTGTTATATTCAGGCAGAAATATGAATACATTAGGTCTGCAGATTAGTATTGCATTTTGAGGTTTTTGTTATCTTTGACGCCTGTTTTGGAAGAAAGTCGGCAGTCGGCAGTCGGCAGTCAACAACTCGTAAGTCATAAACATTAAAATTCCAATACAATAAATTATAATAAAAACAGGGAAAATGAAGATATTACTGTACATCGTTTTATTGGCTTGTGTGGCAATGCCGTTTGAAGTTTACGGACAGAGAGATACTACCGTTTTAGACGAGGAGGTATGGGATACCGGTTTTGACAAGAACCTTGATAGCCTCATGCAGTTATGGTATGTAAGGAATGCAGTTACTCCTGATAGTCTGAAACTGCCTGTGGCACTGGAAAATGATATAATAATTCCTGAGTATCCGGATTCAGTTTATATTGAAAGACTTAGCAGGATACCCTCGGTATTACCACTTACCTACAATAATATTGTAAGAAATTATATTCATGTTTATACTAAAAAACGAAGAGACCGGCTGGAAGTAATGCTGGGACTTGCTGATTATTATTTCCCGGTTTTTGAGGAGATATTTGATTTCTACGGACTCCCTCCTGAACTAAAGTACCTTGCAGTAATTGAATCTGCACTTAATCCCCGGGCTGTATCCAGGGTTGGTGCAACCGGTATATGGCAGTTTATGTTCGGAACAGCAAAGGCTTACGGTCTTACAGTAAATTCAATAGTTGATGAAAGGAGAGATCCGGTAAAATCAACACATGCTGCTGCCAGGTATTTAAGAGATCTGCATAATATTTATAATGACTGGACTCTTGTTATCGCTGCATATAACTGCGGTCCGGGAAATGTGAACAAAGCAATCCGCCGTTCGGGAAGAAAAAAGAGTTATTGGGATCTGTATTATTATTTACCCCGTGAAACACGTGGATATGTACCTGCTTATATTGCAGCTACTTACGCGATGAATTATTACGATGAGCATAATCTGTCGCCAAGATCAATAAGTCTTCCTCTTGCCGCGGATACCATAATGATCAATGATAATCTGCATCTTAAACAGGTGTCAGAGGTTCTTCAGGTACCTGTAAAACTGCTTAGAGATATGAATCCACAATATAAGAGAGATATTATTCCGGGTAAAAGCAGAAGTTTTGCCCTTAAGATACCGGTAAATCATACATTGGATTTTATTTCACTTCAGGATTCCATCTTTGCGTATAAAGATTCAATATTCTTTAATCCCTCAAATACAATTATTAATCCTACCCGGTCAAGATATGTCCCTCAGGCACCTACCGGCAGAACAAAGTTATATTATACCGTTAAATCAGGAGATACACCGGGTCATATTTCAGAATGGTATCGTGTTGGATTATCAGATTTGCGTTACTGGAACGGGATAAGGAATATTATCCGGGTTGGCAGGAAACTGGTTGTCTATGTGCCTCCTTCAAAAGCTGAGAAGTACAGGAAAATTAATTCCATGACTTTTTCCGAAAAGCAAAGAAGCATTGGAAAAAGTGTTCAAGTGCAGGCAAAGGTACAGGCTGATAATTCTATTCCGGATGATCAGGATTATGTATACTACAAGGTCAGGTATGGTGATAGTATCTGGGAAATTGCCCGTAAATTTCCCGGGGTAACCCAGACAGAGATACTTCAGCTTAACCAAATGAGCAGTTCTGACAAGATCCACCCGGGACAACGTCTGAAGATCAAAAGAAAAAGCTGACGCAGTATTCCACCGGGGAATTAAATAACAATCACTTGACTTACCCTCTATTTTTATCGTATCTTTATTTTTATAAATATCATCAGCAGGTGTCCATTTAAATATGTCAAAGTCTTTTTACTTATTGCATAATATTTATTTGTATGTATCAAGACTAAAATTAAGCATATGACAAAATGAATCCGGAAGAAGCATATAAACTTGAAAGAGATAAAATAATTCCTGCCTCACCGGACAGTTTGATAAAAGAAGATATCTCCTCTCTCCAACAAAATATTTCCACCTTAAAAGTTGAATCTTTGCAGGAAGATATTACAAGACGAAAGGTCTTTATTGATACAGGGATTGAACATATTCACGTGAGAACCTACGACTCATTTACTGAGAATGATTCTGAAACATTAACAAAAAACATAATAATACCGAATAACGATGATATTCGGAAACTATTCAGGAAATCCGGGATTATAGAGTTATTAAGGAACACAGGAAACTCGATAAACAATGGTACCGAATCAATATATATTACAGGAAAACTTTCGGAGATTACTAAAAAGGTATTAGGTCGTGGTGAATCGATTATGCCGGCAGCAGTTCTGTGGTCAGCAGCAAAATTCTTATTACGCAGGGAAAAAAACAGGGAATTGGAGACAATTGGTATTATAGATCTCTCTGCATCTGGTTATATGGTTATATGTATTGATAAGAACGAAGAATTGAAAGATGATCTGCTAATAGTAAATCCACGATGTGGAGCAGGAACCGGAATCAATTTAAGCAGGATTTTAAGTAAACTGGACATTAACAAGGAAGATGTTGATCGTGTTTTGGTTGATTATCTGGGTACGGAGCGGAAAGCTGAACGTGAGCAGGTTCCTGTCAGATCTGACAGATGTGGAGTATTCAGTTCTTCAGCTACAATCTCTGACAAGAACCAGGGAATTCCTCTCGATCGAGCGCTGGCCATAACAATGAAGTCTGAAGTAATGAAACCATGCAGGAAAATGTCCCGGGGGACAGATAAGGTATACCTGACAGGAGGAGTATTCATATGGCAGTATGCCAGAAATTGTGCCGAAGATTTTTTGAAAGCCAACGGAGTAAAAGAGATTGTCTATGATGAGGAACAATCAATCATAATGACAGGGATGAAATATCTGGTGGAGAGCATTGGGAAAGACAATTTTCGAAAACAGAGTGCAGTGCGATTGCGAAAACCTGATACCTTATTGGAATTGCCCTCTTTCAAAACATTAAAAGAAAAGTATGAAAAACAAGGATTGTATGAAAGGTTACCCAATCCGGAAATTGAAACTGTTTCGTCCGAAATATTTATGAATCTGCCGGTTAATATCGGTCTTGATATTGGTTCAGTCATGGCTAAGATTGTAGTAAACGATGACAGGACAGGGAAACTGCTGTTTCAAAATTTCTATGATAATCACGGGGATACCATTAATACAATAAAACACATTTTCAGGAAACTAAAATCCAGGGGTATCGACAAATTAAGGATCCAAAACATTGGAATAACGGGAAGTGGAAGATATCAGGTTCAGAAGACTTTAAAGGCAATTTATCCGCATATTAAAGAAAGAATTTCCGTCCTTGTTGAAAATTATGCCCACGCAAGGGGGTCAATCCAGCTTGCAAAAGATCATATTGCAAAATTAAACCGCAAAGGTATAAATGAAGTAAATGAAGACTTCTGTCTGTTAATTGATATTGGAGGTGAAGATACAAAGATTTCAGTCATTTCCCTTAAAAAGGAAGAACTATTTGACAATGCCATGAACATCAAGTGTTCTGCCGGAACCGGGAGCTTGATGGATACCCTCAAAACGTTATTTAATATTAAAGATATAGCAGAGGCCTATGATAAAGCCTTCGAATCCCGGAAGGCCTATGGAATCAATGCCACATGTGCAGTATTTCTGATGGAAAATGCCAGAAAAATGCAGGCTGAGGGTTATAGTAAGGAGGAGATACTGGCTTCATGCTGCTATGCAATTGTGGAGAATATGTCTCGTTCCCTGTGGCACCAGGTGGAATTCCCTGATAATACTATAGCACTACTCCACGGTCAGACCATGCTGAGTGATCCTCTGCCGTTAGCAGTCACACATAGAGCACAAGAATATACGGGTTCGAACACCTTCTGTCTGGTTCCGCCATTTCCAGGGCACAGGGCATGTATTGGTCTGGTTAAAAGTATCGAAGAAAAGGATCTTCCGGAAATCGAAGAATACTGCTATCTGGATGATCTCATTGATCGTAAGTTTGACAAAAAAATTATAGTATGTCGCGGCGCAGCTTGTGGAGATAAAAATTCACGGTGTGTGAGGACGAAGCTTAACTCCGGGGATGTTCATAGCAAAATTTCACTAACTCTTGGAGGATGTACAGCTGTTAATGAACTTGAGGTACGGATGAAGAGAGGCGAAAAGAATGAGATTCCCCAGGCATATAAAGCAATCTGGAAATTCATAGATGAGAAATTACCAAAATCTGAGGATAAGAAAAGGCTGGTGATTCCAAGAAGCTTCGCTATTTCAGAAAAAGCATTTTTCTTTGGAAAAATGTTCGAACAATTCAATATACCGGTGCATATCGATAATGTGCAAGAAAGAGATATTATGGAAGGACAGCCATTGTTTCCTATTGATACTTGTGCACCGAACATTGGTGCGACCGGACAATTTCTCCGTCTTGCCAGAGAACAACACGGAATTATCCTTGTACCCCAAATAGATTTTTTACCTGTTAAAGGAAATAGTGTCGGCAGGACCTGTATCACAAATCAGGGTGGGGTTCTTATCGCCTACCATTTTGCCAAAACAAAGTATCCTGAAGCCCGGTTCAAATTGTTTGATATAAGCCTAAACAAAACTGAGCCGCAAAACATTGCTGACCAGTTGTATGATGAATTTCATTCCATTTTCGAATACTATGAAGTGAACGTTTCAAAAAGCAGGTTCATTGAGGCAATTGCTTATGCTGCAAAGGAATATGAAAAATTAAAAAAAGAATTAGAAGAAATTACGGCGGATTTTATAGAAGAGGCGATCAATAAAAAATTAAATATTTCGATCATCTTTGCAAGAGAATATGTCTTGAATCCGGGAATTTATGATAGCCACATTGGGAAACTTCTCAAAGATAAAGGTGTGGTTGCCATTCCTGCTTATGTGTTTGAAACACACCCGAATAGACAATTCGATTACATCTATTGGAAAAATCCGCATGATCTAATAACTAAAGTCGATGCAATTTCCAACAAACGATTTCATCAAATAATCAAACATACCAGGTTAAAAGAACTAATCAAAAAAATTGAAAATGGCAATACAGAAATCCTGATGTCTGTTGTTACGGTTTCAACTTTCAGATGCGGACCGGACAGTATAACCCTTCCCGTCCTGGCAGAAATTACTAAAAATACCCCTTCACTATTAATTCAATCTGATGCAATAATCGCAGAACTGGCTCATCTTGAGAATCGTATAAACACGCATTTAAATCAATTAAATAAAAATTTGCACAATGAGCTGACCCGAAAGAAAAAAACAAATTTTTCCATGGGATTTTTAAATGAGTTCTCATTGGATGGTCTGTATAAGGAAACTGATGTAATTTATTTCCCCACGATGAACGATAACCGGGCAATTGTTTCCGTATTTAGAGCCGCCGGCCTATCCGTAATTGACAATTATAACGACGATTCTTACGATCTGGAAGAAAAAATAAAGACCGGTAGAAAATATGTAGGAGATTCAGTTTGTGCTCCACTGGCAGCCGTGTTTTCAGATATGTTACATGCAATAGACGATTATATCAGAAGAAAAGAGACGGATGATCCTTTGGTCAAGGGGAAAGAAAGAGTAGTGTTATTTATGCATAGTGGTGACGGCCCTTGCAGACAAGGACAATATAAGGATATATGCAAACTCAATTTTTACAAAATGCTTGAAAATTCTCTTAACCAAACCCCGAATGGACGGAACATACACTTTCCAATAAAATTTCTGGTAAATATAGCTACTGAATTACATGACAAAGATGACTATATCCCGGAGGTAGAAAAATGGATAACCATACAAGGATTTCAAGCGATTATTTTGAAGGGTGTATTACATTCCATCTATTTAAAAGCCGGTTCAAATTGCAGGAATTATGAAGAATTTGAGAAACTAAAACTTGACTTCAGCAAATTAAAGCAAACTATCTATGATATATTAGAGCATAATATAAAACCGAGTAATTTTGCACGGTTTATAGTTGATAAAATTGAACGAAAACTTCCAAAGCTTGGCGGACTTGCTCAATATTTTGGTTACGGTTTGTTTAATAACAACGGGATTCGGAGAATTTTAAAAGAGTACAATTATAAATGGTTACGTATTCAAAAAAATAAGTCAGATTTAAAAAATAGAAAAGTAAAAATTCATGTCGAAGGTGAGGTCTATTTACGAGTCGCCCAAATCGAAGAGATTCTTAAATTCCTGATAGATACTATTGGATTTGGTTCTTTTAACCTTTCCTACACCCCTATATGGTGTTATTTTGAATATATATTTGAATCAAGAATCACCTTTGCCAACAGAGATATTAATATGTACCAAAATAAACTAAAGTATGCTGATGAGAAGAGTGAGAAAAACAGATTAATGAATTTAATTAAAGAAAAGAAATGTCATATTAGAGAAACAACAAAAACTGTCAATAATCTCAGGAATGTGTTAGCAAAACCATTATATAAGGTTTCCGGTATGGAAATTCCCCGCAAAATGAAAAAGATCATTGCAGAAGCCAAACCGGTACTTCCTACATTTAAGCCATGCGGCGAACTGGTTCCATATGTTGGTGAAACAATATCGCAACTGAATGAAGGGATAGATCTGGTTGTAAATGTTGCTCCTGAAGGATGTATGGTATCTTCATTGGGTGCAATCCTGACTCCTAAAATATTGCAATCTGTAAAAAATAACAAAGCATTAATTCAATATCTATTTTCAACAGATGGTGAACTCAATGAAGATCTTTTCCATTTATCTCTTTTAAAAATATTAGGGCCTGCGAAATACTATTCATATTAAAGCGAGACCCATCGACTCTGCCAGGTCTTTCTGCCATGGGCATCCCCCGGGAAGACCCTGGCAGGTCTTCAAACCAAAAAAACTTTTTGCGAAGATCAAAACTGGAAAAGTTATGTTCAATGATTAACCCTGTAAGGGTCTAACACCTGCCTGCCGGCAGGAAGGACAATAACCCCGTCCCACTCTTTACTCTTCGCTCTTTGCTCTTCACACTGCAACACAACTCCTCCATTTCCATTTTTCCATAAATTTCCCCATATTGTGATAAGTATAAACTCATTAACCATACATGAAACATCCATGATAAATGTTATGTCACACAGGAGAATGATTATTCAGGATGTTCCATGTGACCATTGAAAATTTATTTATAAACACATGAAACCTATACGGGTATTTTTGTTTATTTTAGTCGTTTTCGCTTTGTTGTTTGCTGTTTCCTATCTCTATCATGAAACAGATGCTTTGCCGGATAGTAAGTCCTCTTTTTATATCCCGCATTATTCATCTGCTTTTCCATTCCTGAAAGAAAGATCATTACCTAAGACTACTTCCGATACGAGCGAAGTTTTATCTTCTGAGAAATATGATCAGGGTAACGCATTGATTACTAAAGCCAATGAACTGTCTTCTGAGACGGAACAGGAAAAATATGAAGCAACTCTTTTCCAGTCGATTGAATATCCTCCGGGTAAGGATTCAGTACTTAACCCCTTTTTCAATGAGCTTATTGAAATACGTGATAAAAATGGATCTGCAAGGATTTTGCACTACGGGGATTCACAGATCGAAGGCGACAGGATAACTTCATTTATACGGGAATACCTTCAGAATGAGTTTGGGGGAAAGGGTCCGGGGTTGTTATTGCCAGGTATGGTAGTTCCTATAACAGTGTCGGTAAACACAAAAAGCTCAAAAAACTGGAAATTATTT
>JAUVHQ010000380.1 GCA_030593185.1 Bacteroidota bacterium | reverse complement strand
ATGCCCATACGGATTTTTTAACCAGGTATTGCTTCAGATCAAGAATTTCTTTAGCAACGGATGACTTTTCATCCTTAAGAACTTCAAGCACTTTCTCTGAAGCGACACGTGATCCTTCAGCATTATCTTTATTATCAATCCATTCTTTAAAAACATCTTTCGCGGCATCTGATATATGATCATTCAATGCCTCCTTCATTTTCAAAGCAATCCGGTTTCGTAAATGGCTAACACCTTTTGCCATACCATAGGCGTATTCAGCATTGTCTTCAAAAAGTGAGTTTGCCCATGCCGGGCCATGTCCTTTATCATTTGTACAATAAGAAGATGAAGGCGCTGTACCACCGTATATTGATGAGCAACCGGTTGCATTGGCTATCATCATTCTGTCGCCATACAGTTGTGTTATCATTTTAATATATGGTGTCTCACCACAACCCGGACAAGCACCGGAAAATTCAAACAAAGGCTTAGCGAACTGGCTGTTTTTAATTGTCTTATCCTTAGGTACTACATTCTCCTTATATCCAACCTCTTTATCCATATAATCCCACCTTTTAATTTCGACATCTTGAGTTTCAAGATGCTTCATAACAAGTGCCTTTTCTTTTGAGGGGCAAATATCAGCACAATTGCTGCAGCCTGTACAATCAAGTACACTTACCTGAATTTTGTAATGATATCCTTTAATTCCTCCTTTTCCTTCAACTGTTTTCGTTCCTTCAGGAGCATTCTTCAATTCTTCATCTGTTAACAGGAAGGGACGGATAGCAGCATGAGGACAAACATATGCGCACTGATTACACTGGATACAATATTCAGGTATCCATTCGGGAACATTTACAGCTATACCACGCTTTTCATACTGTGTGGTCCCTGCCGGAAATGAACCATCTTCTCTGCCAATAAATGCACTGACAGGAACCTGGTCTCCTTCAAGACGGTTGATCCGGTCTGCTACATCCCGTACAAATTCAGGAACATCTTCTCTTTTTTCCCTAACTTCAGGTTCCAGATGCTTCCACTCTACAGGTACATCGATTTTATTCACATCACCACCTCTATCAATGGCTGCCCAATTCATACTAACAATCTTCTCCCCTTTCATGCCGTATGTTTTCTGAATTAGCTCCTTCATTTCCTTAACAGATAGATCATATGGAATTACCTCAGAAACTTTAAAGAAAGCCGATTGTGTAATAGAATTAGTTCGATAACCCAATCCAATTTCTTCAGCAATATTTGTGGCATTGATTATATAAAAATTAATCTCTTTTTCTGCAAGAGTTTTCTTTATTGAATCAGGAAGTTTATTCTTTGTTTCCTCCTCATCCCAAATACTGTTAAGAAGGAAAGTTCCACCTTTTTTAATACCTTTCAAAATATCAAATTTCCACAGATATGCAGGAACATGACATGCTATAAAATCAGGAGTATTCACATAATAAATCGACTTGATTGGGTGATCACCAAACCGCAGGTGTGAAATAGTACTGCCACCTGATTTCTTTGAGTCATATTCAAAGTATGCCTGGCAATATTTATCAGTTGACTCACCAATTATCTTTATCGAATTCTTATTAGCTCCAACAGTTCCATCGCCTCCTATCCCATAGAATTTTGCTTCATAACTTCCTTCAGGAGCAACAACTACATCCTCAAGAATAGGCAATGAAGTAAATGTAACATCATCAATGATACTGATAGTAAAATGATTTTTTAACTCTTTTTTCCTTAAATTATCAAAAACCGAAATAATGTGAGCCGGTGTTGTATCTTTTGAGCTTAAGCCATATCTTCCTCCAATTATCTCAGGTGTATTTTCTTTTCCGTAAAACAGATTCCTGACATCGATATATAAAGGTTCTCCATTTGCACCCGGTTCTTTAGTACGGTCTAATACAGCAATTTTTTTCACTGTTTCAGGAAAAACCTCCAAGAAATATTTTTCTGAAAAAGGTGCAAAGGAATTACATGGATTAGAATTTAATATTAAAAATGTTGAGAAAGCAAAATTTCTAAATAGAAATTTTAACGTAAAGATAATTCAAGGAGACGTAAAAGAAATTACAAAATATTATAGAAAAAAT
>JAUVHQ010000328.1 GCA_030593185.1 Bacteroidota bacterium | reverse complement strand
ACTTGGGGTTTTATCAAATTCATTATTATTGATTTATATAGTGTAAACCTCTCGGTTTCAATATGTTTTTACCTATATAAGCACAATATAAAAACATTTGTTTCCAAATTACACAAATCTCAGGGATAAAGCAAATAATTGCAGATAATTTTATTAAGAAGGCTATGAAGAAGGCTAAGGCGCAGCGAAGCACCTGACGTGAGCGTTAGCGAACATATGACACGAGCGATAGCGAGTACTTGACGCGACCGAAGGGAGCATTTTCAGCCATCCTTAGGCATTTTTACAAACAAATGTAATTACACATATGTAAACGATGATTTGTTCTTATATGGACTTATTTCGCTCTAAAACGAAGGGTTTATAGTTACCCGTGGATTTTCAATGCACCAACAAGGTCATTTACATCTGTAATATCCTTGTCAACAAGATAATCTTCGATGCCATTTATCACTTTAACTGTAACACGGGGATCAATGAAATTAGCTGTTCCGATCTGTACAGCAGTTGCACCTGCAAGCATAAATTCAATAGCATCAGTGGCATTCATGATTCCCCCTATCCCGATAACAGGGATTTTCACAGAATTATAGACCTGCCATACCATCCTGAGTGCAACAGGTTTAACAGCCGGTCCGGATAAACCTCCGGTAACCGTTGCCAGTACCGGTTCTTGCTTTTCAGCGTCAATAGCCATACCAAGTAATGTATTAATAAGCGAAACAGCATCAGCGCCGGCGCCTTCAACTGCCCTGGCAAATTCTGATATGGAAGTAACATTAGGAGAAAGTTTAACAATAAGAGTTTTATGATAGACTTTCCTGACAGTTGTGGTTACTTCAATAGCTGACTGGCAGTGTGTTCCGAACACCATCCCTCCTTCTTTTACATTCGGGCAGGATATATTCAGTTCTATGGCGGGTATCTTCTCCAAATCGTTTAACTTTTCAGCAACCATCACATATTCTTCGATAGTTGACCCGGAGACATTAACAATGATGTGCGTGTTATAATGCTGTATTTCAGGATAGATGTCACTTATGAAATAATCGACCCCTTTATTTTGCAGTCCCACTGAATTAAGCATCCCTGAGGAAGTCTCTACCATCCGGGGAGAAGGATTTCCTTCGCGTTTGCTACCGGTTGTACCTTTTACAAAAATAGCTCCCAGCTTCCCTAAATCTATAAAATCCTCATATTCCGTACCATAACCAAAACAGCCCGATGCAGTGGTAACAGGATTTTTAAGAAACAAATTACCGATATTAACATTTAAGTTTACCATACCAACTCTTTTGAATTAAAAACGGGAC
The DNA here is from genome assembly GCA_030593185.1 of Bacteroidota bacterium. Taxonomy (GTDB): domain Bacteria; phylum Bacteroidota; class Bacteroidia; order Bacteroidales; family VadinHA17; genus JADFUQ01. The sequence continues at coordinate 1,594 of JAUVHQ010000328.1, read as the reverse complement.
CATCAGTACAGACATTCAAATTTCCGTGAATTGTTTTCCTTGCACAACACAAACAGGCGCCAAATCCGCACGCCATAGTGTTTTCAAGAGAAGCTTCACAAGGAATATCTTTTTTTTCAGCCCATAAAGCAACAGCTTTCATCATAACATCCGGTCCGCATGTATAAACCATACTGATATCGCCTGATACTTTACGCAGAAAAGAATGCTGTGTAACAAGTCCTTTTTCACCTGTACTTCCATCATCCGTGGCAATATGGACTTTCCCAAACCCGGCAAAAAGATCAATATCAACAAGCAATCCGGAATTACGGAACCCAAAAAGGAAAACAGGCTCTTTTTTTTGTTCCTTTAACCATCGGCCAAGCAGCATAAGAGGAGCAACACCAACGCCACCTCCTATTATAAGAGCCTTCTCGCCATCAGGTAAGGAGAATGAATTTCCCAGCGGGTATACCAGGTTCAGAATTTCTCCCTTTTTCAGTCCGGAAAGAATCCTTGTCCCTTCACCAACTATCTGTATCAGAAGGCACAGGATATTTTTCTCATAATTCACATCATAAACTGAAATGGGACGCCTTAGAAAGGTGTTAGGAGCATTATCCACTCTTACCTGAACAAACTGACCCGGTTTTATTTCAGGTAATTGCTGGTTACCTGAAAGTGATAAAACAAAATATTCATCATTAACCCTCCGGTTAGTTATTATTTTAAAGTCGTGGATATATTTTTTCATTCATTCAGTTAATGCCTTGAAACAGGCACGAAAATAACAAATTAAACAAATCGAAATATTTCAAACTGATACAAAAATACTGAATTTCCAGCGGTTTTCAGGATATTGCTAAAAGAATTTGGAAAATGTGATGCAATGTGAAGAGCAGAGAGCAAAGAGCGAAGAAAGTTTGATGAGCAATGATTTGGTTGATGAGGAAATGAGGTGATGAGGTAATGAGGTGATGAGGTAATTCAGTGTTGAAAGAGTTATGGGTTGTCCACCTTCGTTACCACTACGGCCTTTGGCCAACGTAGTCTGTTCCGTTCGACGTAGTTGGCGGACGAAGCGTGTTACGGGTTGTCTATTGTCTATACCTGAAAGGAGTTCTTTGTCTTCTCTACTTACTTCTTACTACATACTTCCTACTTCTCGGATGGGATATATTCAATAAATGTCTTATCAGAATAGAAAACGAGTACTTTTACAATCACTTTTCCATCTGTTTTTATCTTTACATCAGACACATAAGGTAAGGGATCAGGCTCAGATTCAACTTTACTTGCCTTAATACCCTCTCTAACAGATGTTTCCTTGTCATCATCAACGTCCTTATCAGTTGTTCTGTACATTTCACCACGTCCCAGAATCAACCATTCCGGGTTTATTTTATCAAATTTCTTCAATATCTCCTGTATAAAATCAAAACCGGGTTTGTTTCTCCCCGAAAGAATATGTGATATACTTGAAGGTCTGTATCCTACAATTTTTGCAAATTGTGAAGACGTAAGTCTTTCATTTTCAAGCAAGAGCCTTAATCTTTTGTCAATTTGATCTTCCATATGTTACAAATGTAATAAAAATATCTTTTACATATGT
>JAUVHQ010000339.1 GCA_030593185.1 Bacteroidota bacterium | reverse complement strand
TTGCTTCATCATTTGTTTATCATTTGAAAAATAAACATCTTCTCCACCAAATGGTGCCCTAAACAATTTACCTTCTTTAAATAAGTTCAATACCGGTAATCGTACTGATACCTGAAGAATCTGATCCAACTCTTTAACACTATAACCAGCTTGTGAAGTGTTTATTAATGGGCAACAAGTGTTTTTTAATGTGCCATATTTTGAAAAATAAACGGATTGATAACTCCACAAACCTTGATTAGAAAATTTTGGTATAGTTCCCAGTGTATAATATTTTCCTCTATGTGAATAGCTTGAAAGGTAAGAGAGCTCATTTAATTTCCTCATAATGGTCATCGTTACATTATTTTGAATATGAGTTTTTATTTCTTCAAGAGTGACAATCTTATTCCGTATTATTAAATCCTTGTAACTACTCAGGTCTCAAATGCTGAGTTTTAGTTTATGAGAATCAAAAAAAGTAAGGCCATTTTTATTACAGGTGTCGAAGATGGATCGGATTACCGCATAAGAGTGTATCCCTTGTGGAGACTTAAACATAGTTGATACTTTCTGTTTCACCTTCACATTTCTGATGGCTCTTTCGGAACCATTATTGTCAGGAGGGACATGTTTATAATAGAGAAATTCGTAAATGTAATCCCGGTATTTATTCAATCTCTTAAAAAGAGTCTGCACTTTCTTGTGTTCATTGCTAAGATCGCTATCCAGTATTTCAAAAGTCATTTTTCGAATATAGCTCCGATTGATATTTGAACTGGAATAATCCTGATCTTTCATCTGTTTCTTTAGAGTCAGAGCATCATACAGCAAAAGGCGGAATCGTTTAACTACAGCAGAGTCGGTTAATTCAATGAGATAGTTTAAGGCACGTAACAAATGACTTATGCATAGCTGATGTGTAAGAGCATTGGTTTTCAATTGTGCACCATACCTGTCACTGACCAGTACAGCATTTTCAAATCCATCAGGGAAATGCTCTTCAATAGTTCTGAACGCTCTGTTATCAGATGCGGCTATAAATGTTGCCAGTGTATTTTGCCAAACCCAGAACCACCATTTATCACCATTTAACTTAGCACCGGTTTCGTCTACACCAACCTCTTCGGATGATTGCATTGTTTGTCGGATCTTTTCATATGTGGGCAACGATTTTCGTGTAACCCGGTCAAGCATGTTTTTGATACTGCCCTGTGATATTGGGAGATGCAACACATTTCTGCAAAATGAAGCAATTCTTTTGTAAGATATATATTGGCCAACACTTAGATAGGCTATAAAATCCTCAATATTACTGCTATATTGGATGGGCGCATTAACACCAACCGGGAATGCAGCTTTATTGATATGCCCACATGCGCACTCCTTAGAATGGCCCCTGTGTTCTACGAAAAAAGGATGTATCGGAGGCATCTCTACAACTTGCCTCTTAACTATACTGTGGCTCTCGTGATCTGCAAGACTTTTACCGCATCCGGCGCAAACATCCGGCATATGGTTAATTACTTTATCAGGATTTTCAACCATATTGAGGGTATGGCCTTTATGTCCAAATTGCCCTCCCGTTTTCTTGCCACTCTTTTTACGAAGGCTTTGATTCTTTTTGGCTCGATTCTCATCCTTACTGGGTGGTACGCTACTATTATTGCTGTTCTTGGGATGCTCCAATTCATGAATACGTGCTTTCAGAGCTGTGTTTTCTGTGACCAATTCAGCAACAGTATATTTGAGATCTTTAACAGTCTGTTGGAGATCTTTAATTAACGCAACCAGTGCCTGATTTGATGTGTCTGCTTTATCCATGTGTGATACCACAAAGGTCTGTGATAAAAATAGATAATAGCAAATTTAAAGCATCAGACAAACCAACAAAACCCCACCCACTTACCGACAACTGTTAATAAGACTTCGCTTTTTGAAAATACAACCGGAGATTTTTGAAATACTAAGCAAAATCCAGCTAATATTGTTAATAAACACCTTATTTTTAGACCTGAGTAGTCACGATTGGATGTTTTTAATAAGGAGACCTTGCCGTAATCCGGAAGGATCAGGAAAATCTCTCCTGCCCAGTTCGAGGTGATGTGGTGGCCCTTATTGCCTGTAAATTCCACACCGTCGCCATGACCTATTTCTGTTGTTACGGTTTCGAAAGTCCCGGTGGTTTTATCAATGATTTTCAGGTCCTGACTGCCCGAAGAGGTTAACAATACCCTGTCGTCTTCTATATAGAGCCCGTTAGGCCTGTTCAAACCCTCCGAAATCCAGTTTTTTAGCTCACCATTGCTGTAAATCCACAGAATGCCTGTATCAGAATCGGTAAAATAAACCTTCCCGTCTGCACCTAAAGCAATATCAGCTACAAACAAACAGCTGCCTTCAATGGTCATCCAGCTGCTATTTCGTAACACATCAGGGCATTCCCGTGATGCACATACATCCTTCTGTCATGAATGACCGGGTGGGCCCAGTGCTGGTAGGTTCCGTAAGGCCTGGCCATGATCTGCATCAATACCCAGTACCGATTCGACCGTCATGGTAACTATGATCCGTGTATCGTTATGCTGTACCAGGATGGGTGAACAGTAGGCAGATTGTTCGCCATTCCCCTTACTGGACCATATTGTCTCTCCGGTAAAACGGTCAAGGGCCACCACATTATGCTCCATGCCACCAGGGGTAATGATAATCTGGTATCCGGCATTCCCAGAATGAATAATTGATCTTCAGC
>JAUVHQ010000348.1 GCA_030593185.1 Bacteroidota bacterium | reverse complement strand
AATATATGATGCTGTCAAAACAATAGATAAAAGTTCCTATTCTGTTTTTATGGGACATTCAGCTACAATAAATTCAGTTGCTTTTAAACCTGGTACAACCCTGTTTTATAGTGCAAGTAGCGATGGTAATGTTTTGCAGTGGGATATTCAACATCCTGAAAAAGAGTTTGCTATAGTAGTAAGTAATAATACAATTAACAGTGTCTTATCTGTTAGTCCTGATAGCAAGTGGCTGGCTTGTGGCACAAATAATATGGGCGTACAGTTATTTGACCTGACTTCCAATGACTTCAAACTCCAAAATTTGAAGGGTCATGAAGGAAAAAAGATTAAATCTGTTGCTTTTTTCCCAAACAGTAAGAATCTTGTTTCATCCGGTACCGACAAAAAAATGCTTCTCTGGGATATTCAGACAGGAAAGTCCGAACCGATCTGGGAACAGGACGATATAGTTCAAAGCTTGTCAGTATCACCTGATGGAAATGTGATTGCCGCAGGTACAAAGGACGGAAGAATTATCTTGTTGAGCGGAAGAAATTGGGAAAATGTTCAGGAATTATATAATGAAGAGAATAATCCGGTGAACATTGTTCAGTTTAACCATGCCGGAAATATATTGATATCGGGAGATCTGGATGGAAATGTGAAACTTTGGAATTGGAAGGATATAGAATTAATTAAAAGTCTCAGAGGTCATACAGCCAGGATAGTGGATATTAAATTTAGTCCGGATGATAAACAAATTGCAACAGCAAGTACGGATGGAACCATCCAAATATGGGAAGCAGATGACCTTGAAAGCCTGCCGGTTGTTTTCAGGGATAGTGAAGGATACGTATTAACTGTGGCTTTTAGCCCTGACGGTAAGAAATTAGTTGCGGGAAGTAATCAGGAAGACCTGCTTATTGCAAGGCCAACCAGATCGGAGTTCATGGCTGGTGATATTTGCACTCAACTTAACAGGAACTTTACCACAGATGAATGGAAAGTATATGTCGGATCAGATATTGATTATGAATCAACCTGCAAAAATATAACCCTTAATGTTAGTAGTAAAAATGAATAAATGATTAACATATGTTAAAAAAGTTCTGTTGTATTATTGTTTTTGTTGTTGGCATTCTGAATATTAGCTTCAGCCAGCAGCAGGATTGTATTTTCAAACTCCAGGAAGCTGAGAAACTTTATACTCAGGGGTTAATTGAAGAGATACCTCAACTGCTTGAGCCCTGCATAAAAAGAGGCCTCTCAAAGGAAGATAAATTGCAGGCTTTTAAACTGGTGATCCTGTCCTATTTATTCGACGATAATCAGCAGGAAGCTGAAAGGGAGATTCTCAATTATATAAAACAATATCCTGAATATGAAATTACTCCTACCGATGCTACCGAGTTCGTCTATCTTTTTGAATCCTATAATCCCGTACCTGTATATTCCTTTGGAGGATCTTTGGGGTCAAATCTTAGTTTAATAAGTTTACTTGAACCTTTTGATACGGATAACCTGAATGATTATACCGGAAATTACACTCCGTCGGGGATTGGTTTGCAGGGAGGACTATTTATTGATCGTTATCTCCATAAGAATTGGAGACTTTCTGTTGAATTTGCTTACGCACAGAATAAGTTTGAATACAATGATATAATAAAAGACTTAGAAAAGGAGGACTTATTAAGAATTCGATACATTGAAACACAAACAGCAATTCAGTTACCATTAACAATAACATATGATTTCCAGACCTTTAACAAATGGAATCCCTATTTCCGTACGGGTTTTAGTACAGAGCTTCTGTTGGATGCTAAAAGTACATTAACCCGTGAATATATTGAAATGCAGTTACAAAAAGTAAAAGGTTCAGATATTGGAATAAAAAATAACAGGAAAAACTTGCATTATTGGATTGTTTTGGGAGGTGGAATAAAATACAAAATACCTCACTCATACCTGTTTTTCGATGTAAGGTTTAATTATGGGTTAAACAATTTCGTTGAAACTCAAAATCGATATGATGAAAATGAACAGGAACTGATACTTAAACATTATTATACACATGATGATTTTAAATTAAGCACCTTTTCGTTTTCTCTTGGATGGGCCTACACTTTTTATAAGCCCCAGAAAAGGTCAGGCAATTAATCAATTGATCGATGTACAATCAATAGAAAGCAAAAATGAAGATTTTATCAAAAATATGTTTTTTTACTCTTGCAACCTTAATTCTGGTTTCTTGCAACAAGGATTTTACTATTAGTCCAGGACAAGCTGATTCCTTCATAAAACTTTTTGGTAGTTTTCAATGGGACCAGGGAGTGGATGTAAAGCAAACTGCTGATGGAGGATATGCTATACTGGGTACGACTACAACCCCTGAGAACGGAACGGATCTATGTCTTATAAAAACCGATAAGTATGGAAATGAAAAATGGTCGATAACAACCCTTGGGGGAAAGAATAACGATCTTGGATCTGCTTTTCAGGTTACTTCCGACGGAGGCTTTGTTTTGATAGGTACAATTACTGATACCACCTCCTCAGGGAGTAATTATACGGATGTTTTTTTAGTGAAAATTTCATCTTCCGGGAATGAAGAATGGAGTAAACAA
>JAUVHQ010000277.1 GCA_030593185.1 Bacteroidota bacterium | reverse complement strand
GGCTTCGTTTATACCACCTGCTTGTTTAGCCAACCTGTATGCTTCTTCAATATTTCCTTCCATTTCGTTTATCACGGCAAGATTAAAAAGGGCAGCTGAAGCAATTTTATTATCCGGGTCGTTGGTATATTTCTTCCAGATAGTTGCAGCACTCTTCCAATGTCTTTGTTTAAGATACTGATTAGCAATTTTAAAATCCCGGCTTCCTTTTATAAAAAGAACCCTTTCTACGGTTGTTCTTTTAGGATACAAACGGCTTGAGAAATCAATACCGGCTAGTTTTCCCGCCTCTTCAACAGCAAACATTTTTGAAGGCAAATTTCTCAGGGCATCTTTTTGTGTTTTCCCTTCGAATTCCCAATACTGAGTATGTTTCTTAAGCTCCTCAACAACAATTTGTTTGTCAGCCGGATAATACATACGCCATCCTGCTGTAATTTCAACCCTTAACCTTGCAAGAGGAATATGCTCAATTTTCGTATTATAGACCGTTGTATTTGACCATACCTTTACATTATCTTTAATTTCACGCCGTTGGTAATATCCGTAATCAATATAGGTGTTTGTATTAAAAACTTCCAGCGATAGCAAAGCATCTGAATTATACTGCCTGCATAAATTTTCAACTGTTATCCAGTCAAGGGATTGAGGGAATTTCTTATCCAGTGTATCAACCAGTGGCACAGCAGATGTGTAAACCGGTTCCATACCGGGTGCATATCTGATATCATCAATAACAGATTCAACAGCTTTCTTTGCTCCAGCCTGGTTAATAACAGGTCCTTCACCGGCAATGAGTCCCTTAACAACCTCATCAGGTTTATCAAATTCTTCCTTCAGGCATCTGTTGACGATAAGTATTCTTCCAATATCAACAGGGATTTCAATTGACGGGGGTTTTGTAACATCAACTACAAACTTTGAAGTAGAACATGAACACAATACCATGAATAAAAAAACAAAGGTATATTTCGAAAACCCTCTTTTTCCCATTTCTATGCTTTCGTTACAATTATTGCTAAATTAAGGAAAAAACTTAATTTATTGTATCGGAATTTCAATGTTTATGGCTTGATAATTGTGAACTTCATTATACTTTGCGTTTTTAAGTCGGCAGTCTTCAGTCTTCAGTCGGCAATCTGAAGACCGGACTAATTAAACTTCTCGGTATTTTGAATCATATGATTAAGTATATGTTATAATTGTTTGATCGTTATTTTCTTTTTTGTGGACTGCTGACTGTTGACTAAATTATTTATGAAACCTGAGATTAAGGTTTTTTAATCATTTTGTGAAACTATGTAAAATTAGGTTTAGTGGATATAAATTACATCTTAAGGAAAAAGGGCAACTTAATGCCCTTTTCTCCTATAACGGATCCAATGAATATTTAAAACAAAGAATCCTTGATAATCTTTAATTAATCAGAAACTTCATTAAACTAATCACTTCTGAATTTGAAAGAGAGGCGTAATTTGGTACGGTAAGCAGCTACCTTTCCATTCTCCACTTTCATGTCCATGGTAATAACCTCCGCAATACGAAGATCTTCGAGCGTCTTACTTGCCTTTTCAATTGCATTTGTAGCTGCCTCTTCCCATGACTGGGAACTTGAACCAATAATTTCAATTACTTTGTAAACACTGTTTTCCATAATTTATCAGATTTTGAAGTTAATACAAAAATATATATAAATATATGAAATTCAGAGACAAAAGTCAATGGAAATAGCAAAAAAAATTAAGAGTTAAAAGTTATAAGTTAAGTTTTCTCAATCTTCTTCTTCATTCTTCAACTCATCTCTCATCTCTCACCTCTTCCAACTCACCTTACTCACCTACTTTCCTTACTTCTTATTTCTTCACTTTTAACTTTTTACTTTTAACTTTTTACTTATTAAGTCTTCATACCACCGCAAACACTGATTACCTGTCCGCTAACATATGATGAGAGATCAGATGCGAGGAATAATGTAACATTAGCAACATCATCCGGAGTTCCACCCCTTTTCAACGGGATCTGGTTGATCCATTCTTTCCTGATATCTTCCGGTATTTTATCAGTCATCTCAGTTAGGATAAATCCCGGAGCAATGGCATTGCACCGAATGTTTCTCGATCCAACCTCCCGGGCAATTGATTTGGTAAATCCGATTATCCCTGCTTTTGAAGCTGAATAGTTCGACTGTCCGGCATTACCGCTGACACCCACCACAGAACTCATATTTATTATACTTCCCGAACGCTGTTTAAGCATATACATCTGAACACATTTAGTAAAGTTGAATACCGATTTCAGGTTGACAGTGATCACTGCATCCCATTGATCTTCAGTCATCCTCATTAACAGAGTGTCTTTTGTTATTCCCGCATTATTAACGAGGATATCGATTTTGCCAAACTCAGCAATTATCTGCTCAACTACCTCCTGGGTCTGATCTAGTTTACTTGCATCTGATGCATATGCTTTTGCCTTAACACCCTTGTCAGTAACCTCTTTTTCAACAGCTTTCGCTGCATCGTCATAAGCAAGGTCGGTAAAAGCAATATCAGCCCCTTCTCCGGCAAGTCTGAGGGCAATAGACCGTCCAATGCCTCTTGCAGCTCCAGTTATTAATGCAGTTTTTCCTTCAAGTAGTTTCATATATTTAAAATTTTTATATTTAATTCTTATTTAGTACTTCAAACATGGTTTTTCCAATATCTGCCGGCGATTCAACAACATAGATACCACATTCCCTCATTATTTTCATTTTAGCTTCTGCTGTATCGCTCTTTCCCCCAATTATTGCTCCCGCATGACCCATCCTCCGCCCTTTTGGAGCAGTTCTTCCTGCAATAAAACCAACAACCGGTTTAGTGCCATTTTCTTTTATCCACCAGGCAGCTTCGGCTTCCATATTACCACCTATCTCTCCTATCATAATAATCCCTTCAGTTTCCGGGTCTTCCATAAACAGTTGAATTGCTTCTTTTGTTGTTGTCCCGATTACCGGATCGCCACCGATACCTATACAGGTTGATTGCCCAAGTCCTGATTTTGTGATCTGGTCAACTGCCTCATAAGTTAATGTACCTGAACGTGAAACAATACCAATTCCTCCCTTCTTGTGAATAAAACCCGGCATTATCCCAACCTTTGCCTCTCCGGGAGTTATTACCCCCGGGCAGTTAGGACCAACAAGTCTTGCTTTCTTATCTTTTAAATATTCTTTAACCTTTACCATATCTGAAGCAGGGATCCCTTCGGTGACAGTTACAATAACCTTAATTCCTGCATCTGCTGCTTCCATAATAGCATCAGCAGCGAATGCAGGAGGAACAAAAATAACAGAAACATCAGCACCGGTTTTTTCAACTGCTTCATGAACAGTATTAAACACCGGACGGTCAAGATGAGTCTGTCCACCCTTACCTGGAGTTAC
>JAUVHQ010000322.1 GCA_030593185.1 Bacteroidota bacterium | reverse complement strand
AGTGGGTGAGTATGGAGATGGTAAAGGTCTGGGTTGGTTTAACTCAGTTGGGATTCTGGGGAATCCCGGTGATCAGCAGCAAGGATGGTCAGGTACAGGTAATAACGACTGGCAAGAGGTACGGCATGATCTGGATCCATTAATCGGATTGGATGGGGTTCAGTTTAGAGTGGCGTTTGGAGCAGGAGCAGAAGGAAATATGGAAGGATTTGCCTTTGACAATGTCTGGATTGGTGAAAGGACACGAAAAGTAATATTGGAACATTTTACCAACACTGCCGAGTCTCAAAGTGATAAGGCGGATAGTACCGTAAATGCCATTGCAAATACAGATACACTGGATGTCATAGATATTCAATATCATACAAGCTTTCCCGGCAGTGATATCCTGAATGAGTATTATCCTGCAGGTCCCGGCGCAAGAGCTATTTATTATGGAATCTCAGATGTTCCTTATAGCGTAATGGATGGGTGGGAATATTTCGAGGGATTTGATGATCAGGATAACTATCTCTGGAAAGAATCCAGCCTGATTAAAAGATCTCTCAACGATCCGCAGGTACAGGTTAATTTAAACGCAAAGATATTAAATGGAACTACACTATCCATCGATGTTAATGTGGATACATTAAAGTCTGTTCCTTTGAATCATGAGGTAACACTTCATATTGTAATACTTGAAAACCAGATTGAGGCAGGGGATAAAACATATGAAAATGTAATCCGGAAAATGCTGCCTGATCCGGGTGGTACACCAATAGCAACCGGTCTTGCACAGGGAAGTGTTTCAATTACAGAATCATGGTCGTTTAATGCTTCTGAGATTGATCCTACTGCACTTATTGTAATTGCCTTTGTCCAGGATGAAGAAACTGGAGAAATATTCCAGGCTGCTTCTGTTAATTACGCTGTCATTACTGGAATTACGTCTCCTGTTTCGGGAATCAGAGAGCTTACCTTCAACGTTTATCCAAATCCCAGTTCTGGAAAAACTTATTTATTATTTTCCAAACCATTGCAAGAAGATTATTCTTTAAGAATCTTTAATAACCTTGGTGCCCTGATAGAAAACAAGGTTTTAAGAAATGGTGTACAATATAATGTTCTTAATACAGAGAATTACCAAAACGGGATATATTTTATCCGGATAATGAAAGGTAATAAAACGATTGGCATAAAACGACTTTCAGTAGTACATTAGATAGATATTAATTCATTTTTCTTCTTTAAATTGATTCCGGGTGTTGCATTGCGAAACTCAGGAAAATGGATACTTTTGTATTTTCTCTGAAAAATACCTGCAATAATTGAAAGAGACTGGTTGTATATATGTAAAGTGATCATGTTGATAATACTAACAGAATTGAATTATGATAAAGAATAAAACACTTTTAATGATATTAGATGGATGGGGAATAGGCAATAAATCAAAAGCTGATGTAATTTACCATACTGAAACCCCTAATATGGATAGATTATATAAAAAATATCCACATTCACAGTTGCATACTTCGGGAGAAAATGTTGGTCTTCCCGATGGACAAATGGGCAATTCTGAAGTAGGGCATATGAATATTGGTGCCGGCAGAATTATTTTTCAGGACTTTGTACGTATAAATAATGCTGTTCGGGATGATTCAATTATGCAGAATCCCAAACTGGTTGAGGCTTTTACTTATGCAAAAGAAAGCAGGAAAAAAGTACATTTCCTTGGACTAGTCGGACATGGAGGTGTTCATGCATCACAAAAGCATTTGTATAAGTTATGCGATATGGCAACATCGTTTGGGCTTAAAGATATTTATATTCATGCACTTACAGATGGCAGGGATACTGACCCAAAAAGCGGAAAAGGTTTCATCAAAGAATTGCTTGAATATCTTGAAGGATCATCTGTGAAAATTGCCAGTCTCGTTGGAAGATATTACTCTATGGATCGTGATAAACGCTGGGAAAGGATCAGGGAAGGATATGACTTAATGGTGAAAGGGAAAGGCAAACCGGCACATAATATTGTTCAGGCTATTCAGGAATCATACGATGAGGGTATTACTGATGAATTTATAAAACCGGTTGTTTGTGTTGATAAAAACGATAAACCTGTTGCACTGATCGAAGAAGGTGATGTTGTGCTATGTTTTAACTTCAGGACCGACCGCCTCCGGCAAATGACAATTGCTCTGACACAGGAAAAAATACCGGAGTATGGTATGTCAGTAATGGATTTAAGGTACTATACACTTACACAATATGATGAAAGTTTCGCAGGGGTTAAAGTTGTTTTTGATAAAGCGGATGTTACAAATACCCTTGGTGAGATTATCGCAAAGAATGATAAAAAGCAGATCCGGATTGCGGAAACTGAAAAATATGCTCATGTTACTTTTTTCTTTTCAGGAGGAAGGGAAGATGAATTCGAAAATGAGAAACGTATATTGATACCTTCTCCTAAAGTTGCTACATACGATCTGCAACCTGAGATGAATGCCTATAAAGTAAAAGATGCTATTGTAAATGAGTTAAATAAAAAAGAAGTTGATTTTATATGCCTGAATTTTGCTAATTGTGATATGGTTGGACATACCGGCGTTTATGATGCTATTAAAAAAGCTGTTGAAGCAGTGGACGAATGCGTAGGTGAAGTTGTTGATGCTGCCCGGTTAAACGCATATGATACAATGATAATTGCCGATCATGGTAATGCTGATAATGCACTTAATTCCGATGGATCAGTAAATACAGCCCATTCACTGAACCCTGTACCATGTATTATTGTAAGCGACCGGTATCAATCAGTGGAAGAAGGAATACTCGCAGATGTTGCTCCAACAATCCTTACAATGATGGGACTGGATATCCCTGAAGAAATGACTGGAAAAATACTGGTTAAGTAAATTAATCGAAAAACAGGAATTTGTTAAAGATAGACCATACAATAATCAGTTTGGACCTGCTGGACCAAAAATTTGTCTGCAACATTACAAAATGCAAAGGAGCTTGTTGTCGCTATGGTGACTCAGGTGCACC
>JAUVHQ010000194.1 GCA_030593185.1 Bacteroidota bacterium | reverse complement strand
TATCAGGATCGATGGAATATTCCAGCATCTCATTTAGCATGTCGGGGTCTCTAACAGCAAACCTGAGATGAAACATCTTATCATTCCACCATTCCAGACATTGATAATATTTCTGTTCCCGTGACATTCCTTCCTTAAAATAGTATTTCCTGCTTTTTATCTTTCCTTCATCGATCTTATTAATAATTATGCTGATTATCCGGTCACGGTTTTCTTCCCTGAGACGAATAATCTCAGGATCAAGTCCGGATGGATGTCTGTCCATCCACTCCTGTAGTTTTTCTGTTGTTGGTAATTTCCTTACTTCTTTTTCTGAGAATTGTCTGAAAAGATGGATCATATCATGAAAGAAATATGATTTTGCTCCTCCTTTTCCGTAATGGAATGCCAGCCAGGTAAGTTTAAACGGATTACTTACCGAAATATCTCCGTGGAGGTTTAAATCTTCATATTCTTTTCCGGCATTATCAATATAATCAAGTATTCTGATAGCGGCAAAGTCTTGCCAGGTAAGTTTTTCAAAATCTTTTCTTCCATTTCCATTTACCCCATTCAGGTAATACTTCATGGCAACCGGATGAGATTCTAATATATCTGTTGCCCATTTTTTTATTGGTCTGGTAACATCATCGATTGTTTCTGAGTTAAGGATAATTTTATTAAGCTCCGGGTTCTCATCCATAAGTTGTAGTAATAATCGATGAGATTCTGCATTAATTTTTATTTTTTCAAGTTTTTCTATTTCAGTCATTAACAATCCTTTTTTTATCTTTTTTCATTATAAATATTACCCGATAGAAGGGAAACAAAGCTGTTTAAAATTTAGCAATGTAAATATAAAAAAAAATAAATTAAATGCAAAAGGCCTGATGGTGAGGTGGTTGCAAATTTGATTTTTGATGGAAATGAAAAGAAAAACAGGTTTTTATTTCATTATTTTCAAGGAGTTAGCAACAGATTGTGTTGCTTTTAGCAGAGCGAATAGAAAATATTCTTTTCAGTGAACCGGATTGAAATTACTTCTGCAGACAAAAGATTGACAAAAATGTTTTTAGCTCTGTTTCGTTATTCACCGGCTGTTTTCCGCATTTTACCGATTTTCTGTTTTTCGTGATGGGCAATAAAGATATTTTTGACGTGAGATTTTATTAAAACAATTTGTTATTAACTAAAACGTAACTAATCTGTACTTATACTTCGGCTAATCGCTCAGTATGAAAAGTGAACTATGCTTCGACTGCGCTCAGCATAAAAAGTTGAGAAGAAGTTTTAACTTTAGACACTTTAGGCATTTTAGGCACTTCTTCATTTAGGTACTGAATAGTTACACTAAAACTATTATCATGACACACGAAAGAAGCAACAAACGCGCAATACTGGGAGTAATTCTTGTGCTGATAGGCGCATTCCTGGTAATTGACAATTTCAACTTTTTCCCGTACGCAATCCGGAATATTTTCTTCTCATGGCAGATGATACTGATCGTTCTTGGGGCAATCCTTCTTGCATCGAGAGAGAACAAAACTACCGGTGTTGTGCTTATTCTCATCGGAGGATTTTTCCTTATCCCTGATGTGTTACATATACCATTGGAGTTCAGAAGAATATTCTGGCCAATGATATTTATTTTTATTGGTCTTGCAATTCTGTTCAGGAGAGGTGGACACCGAAATAATTATACATCAGATAATCAGAATTATATTGATGAATTATCGGTTTTTGGAGGCAGTGAAAGGTTAATTACTTCAAAAGAATTTAAAGGGGGAAAGGTAACTTATATTTTTGGAGGTTCTACAATAAATCTTACGCAGTCTGAATTGGCTAATGGGAAAAATATTATTGATATGTTTACAATGTTTGGAGGTGGAAAGTTTATTATTCCAAGGGATTGGGATGTAACAGTTGAAGTGACTTCTGTTTTCGGAGGATTCTCGGACAAACGACTCACCGACCCGAATATTGTTTATGACCCCGGTAAGCAACTTGTAATAAAAGGTTTTATTATTTTTGGGGGTGGAGAAATTCAAAGTTATTAGGAAGAAATGATTAAATGATAAAATGAGTAAATGAGAAGAAGTTTAAAGTGAGCTAAAGTTGAAAGTGGACTATGCTTCGACTGCGCTCAGCATAAAAAGTTGAGAAGAGAAGAGAAGAAGTTATAACTTTAGGCATTTTAGACACTTCTTCATTTAGGCACTTTAGTCACTTATAACTTTAGTCACTTAAACAATGATACATCCTATAACAGGTAAAAGAATCACACTACTTGTTTATATTGCAGCATGGGTACTTATGTTTGGAATCCATGCTGTTCTTATTTATCGTATAAAGGAGTTTTCATTTGATGTGGTTTTAATTGACAGCTTGGTTTATAACGGCTTGTTTTTGCTATTGGGACTCGGGATCTGGTATCCTGCCAGATTTCTGAACACTCTTGAATCAACACGGTTTTCTTTTGTGCTTAATCACCTTGCTATAGCAGTTGTGTGTCTGCTATCCTGGACATTTCTTAGCGAATATTTATTGAGCTCATTCTGGAATGATAAAGAGCCTTATCTGATATTTCAGGATGAGGCACGGTATTATCGGCTTGTTGCCGGTGTATTCTACTATCTTATCATATTACTTATATATTATTTAATTACTTATTATTCTGATCTGGAAAAAAAGTCAAAGCAGGAAGCTGAACTCCAGACCCTTATCAGGGAATCGGAGCTAACCCTTTTGAAGTCTCAGCTCAATCCTCATTTCCTTTTTAACAGCCTGAATTCAATCAGTTCTCTAACCATAACCGATCCCGAAAAGGCAAGGGATATGGTTGTGAAACTTTCAGAATTTCTTCGATATGCTATCGATAAAAACCAGAGAGATATGGCCTTATTGGAGGATGAATTAAATAATATTGAGTTATATATGGATATTGAGAAAATTCGTTTTGGTGATAGATTAATATTTGAAAAACAAATAGATAAAATATACAACAGGATTCTTGTTCCAAATATGATTTTACAACCTCTCTTTGAGAATGCAGTTAAACATGGTGTTTACGAAAGTTCAGAACCCGTATTTATCCGGCTTGAATGTCAGATGAAAAAGAATTTTTATACTCTAACGGTTATCAATAACTTTGATCCGGAAATACCTGCAAGAAAAGGTAGAGGAGTAGGTTTAAAAAATGTAAGTAAAAGGCTGCAACTAAACTATAACAGAAACGATTTACTTTATACAAGCAAAACTGAAAACAAATTTATTGTACGAATTAGCATTCCGGTAGAATCAAAATGATATTATAAGAACATAGTTTCACAAATTGATTAAAAAAAAACTTAAATTTTCAGGTTTAGTACGCTAATAGTCGGCAGTCAACAGTCGGCAGTCGACAGTACCTTTCATATAGAAGATAAAATTTATATTTTATCAGTTATATGTTCGTAAAACCCGTATACTTACTAAACCAGAAAGGCAAAAATGACAAACTTTGTCTTCCGTTTGTCGACTGTGGACTGAAGACTGCAGACTTAAAATAATAATAACATAACTTATTATATATCAGTAAATAATTTTAAAATTCCGATACATTTAAAAACTATGATAATCAATGCTGTAATTGTTGAAGATGAGAAACCTGCCCGTGACCTTGTTAGAAGTTACCTGAAACCTTTTAAAAGTATTGAAATAAAAGCAGAATATGCAGATGGCTTTACCGGTACTAAAGGAATTAATAAGATAAAACCACATTTGGTTTTTCTGGATGTGCAAATGCCAAAAATCTCAGGTTTTGAATTGCTTGAATTGCTTGATCATCAACCTGAAATTATTTTTACAACAGCTTATGATCAGTATGCATTGAAAGCTTTTGAAATGAATGCGATTGATTACCTTCTTAAACCTTTTTCAAAAAACAGGTTTGAAGAGGCAGTGAAGCGCGCAATAAACAGAATTGTTGCTAGTGAAAAACAGGACGATACTATTAAGAAAAGTGTTTTATTTAAAAAGGGAACAGGGGAGACAATTGACCGGATTGTGGTGAAATCAGGAAACACTATCAATGTTATCCCTGTTGATGATGTAATTTATTTTGAAGCCCAGGATGATTATGTAATGGTTTATACCCAGGGAGGCAGATTCCTTAAGCAGCAAACAATGAAATTTTTTGAAGAGAACCTCCCTGATAACCAATTTATCAGGGTGCACCGGTCATTTATTGTCAGAATAGACAAAATAAACAAGTTAGAACAGTATGGTAAAGAATCATATAAGGTAATTATGAATAATAACCAGTCAATACCTGTAAGCCGGAGCGGATACACCAGGCTGAAGGAAAAACTGGGGTTGTAGAAGCTAAATATATACGTATCGGAACCTCAAAATTATTCGTTGATTTACAATAAGTTATGTGTATGTAATAAAGCTTATCTTATAAAAGGCTGAGGCTAAGGATAAGACTAAGGTTTTTTACTGCACATGTTAACCTTTTAGCCTTCTTCATTTATACATATTTTTCAATTCGCGAAGTTATGTTCTTATAACAATGTTTCAAAAAGTATAAAATTATGAAAATATTTGATTGATAAAAAAAACGTAACTAATTAGAACTTAAAGTGAAGAAATGAGTAAATGAGACGGAGTTTTAACATATATGGACTGTCATAAGCCTTATGAAAAGTCAGGATAGATTGCTTCTCCGCCAACCGGCGGATCGCAAAATCCGTATACTTATTATACTTTAATAGTATGCACAAATTTTAGCCGAAAAATGAAACATAAATTCTTCATGACTTACGACTCACAATTACTCACTCCCACAAGCCTTCCCACTACCCGTTCGTGAGGTTTGGCTAACGCCAAACGTTTTTCAATTTTAGTCATTTTAGTCACTTATAACTTTAGTCACTTCTTTTTTCTTAACTTTATAGTGAATAAAATTTATAAGTTATGCTTAAATGGTTTAGAAAAAACGGTTCCCG
>JAUVHQ010000135.1 GCA_030593185.1 Bacteroidota bacterium | reverse complement strand
ATTTCAACTTTTCCATCAAAGCCAATCCCCAGGTCATTAAGTGAGATACTGTTATCCATGAAAGTAAAGATCATATTTTTCATATCGGCTCCTATCCCGGCACTCATCTTTAGCACGGCATTTCTTAAATATTGCATTCCTCCATATATAAAATCAATATCTCCAATTGATGAACTAAGGTTCAGTTCTGTATAATCTGCAGACATATTTCCACTCAACTCAAAATTTAAGTTTTGTATAGAAGCAAACATTTTCGTTTTCAGATCTTCATATATTATATCTGCATCAACTATTTCAAATTTCTTCAAATTCACTATAAAATCCGGCGTTCCGGATACAACAGTATCAGGTTCCTCAATCGTTTCTTCTTCAGATTCCTTCATTATATCCCAGTTAACTTTATCGTCCTCCGTAACTTTGGCATGAATACGGGGTTCGATCAAAGATACCGACCGGACATTTATTCCATCTTTCTTAATAAGACTTAACAAGTCTATTGCTGTACTAAATGATTTAAATGATATCAGTGTGTCATTACTGAACGAATCTATACCTGTTACATTTAAATCTGTAAGTGATACACTCAGGTTAGGAAAATGTTTAATTAAACCAACTTTGAAATCAGCAAACTCAACTTTTGCATTCACATTTTTGTTAATCTCTTCCTTAACTTTATCCAGAAGCTGGTTTTTGAAAAGATATGGAACAGAGATGATTACTATTATTAGAATAAGTAGAATTATTAAAAATGATTTCAGGATTATTTTTGCGATTTTCTTCATGATATTTTGGCTTGATTAATTTCAATAAAATTAATATAATATTAAAATTTAAAAAATAACTGACTCCCATTTATTATAATTTTTTATGAAATCAATAGATGGAAAGGATTCAAAAAATTTCTATCTTTGCCAATCGAATAAAAAGGACCCGTAGCATAACTGGATAGTGCACCTGACTACGGATCAGGAGGTTGGGGATTCGAATTCCTCCGGGTTCACAAACGGAAAAAGGCTGCCATAGGTAGCCTATAATTCCTCCGGGTTCACATTACTTGATGACTCACCGGGTGACTCGCAGTCGCCCAGGTAAGTGATTAAATCAGGGAATATATCTTACAAACGCTTCAATAGCTTCATATTCTGCCATACCCAGTCTGTCAAATAACTGTGCAGTTTCACGATTTCTGTCTTCTGCCCGTTGCCAGAACTCCCTCTCATCTATTCCGGGAAACAGTGCCCTGTCTTTTTGTGACTGGTGTTTAAACACCGCCCTTCTTTTTTTCATCAACTCATCAGGACTCAAAGGTACAGACATATCCACTTCCGATACATCCCATTCCTGCCAGGCACCCCGGTAAAGCCATACATAGCATTCTTTTATCCATTTGTCATGTTTAACTTCCTCCAGTGCTTTAAGGATAGCTTCCAGGCACACTCTGTGGGTACCATGAGGATCAGAAAGATCGCCTGCAGCAAATATCTGATGTGGTTCATATTTCCGCATCATATCAACGATAATCTTAACGTCCTTATCCGATAGTGGCATTTTTTTCACGGTGCCGGTCTGATAGAACGGCATTTCAAGAAAATGTATATGATCTTCAGGAATACCAATATACCGGCATGCTGATTTTGCTTCAGCTTTACGAATAAGTGTTTTAATATTCTGCACATCTGCCGCATCAACCTGTCCGGGGCGCTTTTTACCCAGGAATTCAACCAGCTCTTTATGCAACTCTTCAGAAGCTGATCTATCACTAAAAAAATCGTCTTCAAATTCCCTCATAAAATCGGAAAAACGGATCACCTCCTCATCGAATACCGCAATATTGCCGGAGGTCTGGTACCCGACATGAACATCATGTCCCTGATCAACAAGTCGAATGAAGGTTCCGCCCATTGAAATAACATCATCATCAGGATGCGGACTGAATATGATCACTCGTTTTGGAAATGGTTCGGAACGCTCAGGTCTGTCGGAATCATCGGCATTTGGCTTTCCTCCCGGCCACCCGGTTATTGTATGTTGTATCTGGTTAAATACCCTGATATTTATGTCATAAGCTGATCCTTCGATGACCACAAGATTACCCATCCCATTCTCGTTATAATCCCTGTTAGTAAGTTTGAGTATGGGTTTATTAACCTTCTGGCAAAGCCAAATAACGCCTTTCCTGATCAATTTATCATCCCAGGAACATGTACCAACCAGCCAGGGAGTTTTAAACCTTGTTAGTTCCCCGGCTGCTGCCTCATCCAGCACAATACGTGCATCCGGATGATCCTGCAGGAAAGTAGCAGGAATATTTGAGGTAACAGGACCTTCAACAGCTTTGCTTATTATCTTTGCCTTCCCTTCACCCCATGCCATCAAAATAATCTGTTTTGATTCCAGGATATTCCCAATTCCCATGGTAATAGCCCTTTTCGGCACGTTTTCTTCACCAAAAAAATTACTGGCAGCATCTGCAATTGTTATATGATCAAGACTTATTAAACGTGTGCGTGATTTTTTCCCCGATCCGGGTTCATTGAATCCAATATGTCCGGTACGACCAATGCCAAGAAGCTGCAAGTCAATCCCTCCATAAGACTTAACTTTCTCTTCATAGTTCCTGCAAAACTCAGGGACTTCTTCAAGAGGTATCGTGCCATCCGGGATATGGATGTTTTCAGGTTTTAGATCAACCTGGTCGAGAAGATGTTCCCGCAGGAATCTTACATAGCTTTGCAGTTTATGAGGCTGCATTGGATAATATTCATCCAGGTTAAAAGTTACAACATTCTCAAAACTCAATCCATCCTCTTTATGCATTCTAACCAACTCATCGTAAACCTCAACAGGTGTCGAACCGGTTGGCAATCCAAGTACACAAAAATCATTTGACTTTTTCTTCTTCTTAATAAGAGTTGCTATCTCCTTCGCAATTAATACAGAAGCTTCTCTGGCTCCGTGATGAATATTGACGGAAAAATTTTCACGCGAATGAATATTTTCAGAATCACTATGTAAGAATGTCATGAGGAACTAAGTTAAAAGTTATAAAGTTAAATGTTATAAAGTTAAATGTTTATAATGTTATAAATTATGCCTTACACGGAGTTCTTTGCTCTTTGATCTTTGCTCTTTGCTCTTCTTTCTTCCCTTTTGCCTTCTGCCTTCTGCCTTTTGCCTTCTTTTCTCACCTATCCAAGTTCAATCATAGCTTTAAGAACACCATCCCTGTATTCCGCAACCATTTCAAAAGCTTTAACTGAATCTTTAAAACTAAAATGGTGCGTAATTAACGGGTCAATATTTACAATTTTGTTTTCAATCAGGGTAAGGGCAGGGATAACTGAATTTAACTGCCTTCTTACATTTACAATTGTAATTTCCTTTTGTCGGAGCTTATCAACAGGAAAGCTCCAACTCGCTATCTCAGGTATTCCAATGATCATCAGCTTGCCTCCCGGTTTAAGAAGCTCAACTGCCTGGCTAATTGCATCTTGCTGACCACAACATTCGAAAACAACATCCAGCAATAAAGGTTCTTTTCTACTAATTTCACTTACAATATCAATTTTGTCAGGGTTTCCTGTCCAGTCTGCACCCATACTCTCCGCTAACTTCAGTCTTTCATCAATTTTGTCAGTAACAAAAATGTATTTTGCACCATAACTTAAAGAAGGAAGCATTACACTCATACCTATAGGACCTGCACCAAGGATTCCCACTTTAGCTCCTTCCATTTTTATCGATTGATTCACAGCATACAGTCCGATGGAAAGAGGTTCGGAAAAAACAGCCTGTTCAAAACTGATGGTATCTGAGATAGGATAACAACTCTCCTCAGGCATTACAATAAACTCAGACATACATCCCTCAGCCTGACCCGGACATCCCAGAAATCGTAAGTTCCGGCATGTATGAGGTCTGCCTGCATTGCACTGATCGCAATTCCAGCATGATATAGCAGGATCTATTGCAATACGATCACCTGGTTTAAATTTTTCAACTCCGGTACCAACTTTCTCAACAATTCCGGCACATTCATGCCCCACCTTGAAAGGATATTCGACAACCTTGTTGCCTATTCGTCCGTTTTTATAATAGTGAATATCCGATCCGCAAACCCCTATGGATTTAATTCGAATCAGAACATCCTTATCTCCTGAAATAACAGGATCAGGAACATCTGTCAGTTCCATTTTTCTTAATCCGGTAAGTACCATCGCTTTCATACGGGTTACGAGTTACGGGATTCGTGTTACGAGTTAATAAAAAATTATGAATTAAAAATTTGGATTATGTGTTATATGTTTCAAAAGAATAAAGATATAAAAAATGCCTGAAAGAAGGAAGATTTGTGTTGCAGTTTAGTTGAGTAGTTGAGTAAGTTAAGTAAGTTGAGTGGTAGGAAGTTTGAGTCGAAGAGTCAAAAGTCGAAGGGTCGAAGAGTTTTAAGAGTTTAAGAGTTGAAAAATCGTGTTGTAGTTAGGCAGTGTTCCGGATTACGAGTTTGTTTGTTAAGCAGTCATACAATTGTCATACAATTGTTAATAGAAATCATTAAAAGAGGCATGGTCATTCTATATTTGTAAATTTAATCACGTGATTAAAGCAGTGATTAATCACGTGATTAATAACGTTATTATATTAATATAAAAAATATTCAATTTTCATTTTTTCTTATTACTTAATCCACAGTGAAATAAAAAGAATTTCATTGGGTTCACCCCGTGAACCCCCAGCATAGCTGGGAGCAACGAAGTTGCTGTTTCACAGGGTAAACGAGGCAAGTATTCCATATTCGAAATTCAATATTCATTATTTTCTTCTTACTTCTTCTCTCCTTACTTCCTGTTTCTTTTCTTACCTACTCACCTTACTCACCTTTCAGTCTTCTTTCTTTACAAATAAACTCATCAACACATAAACAAATAAACTCTTCAAAAAACCTGAATAGTTTCTTTAAATTTTGATAAATTTGGCATCAATTAATCAAGAATTAGTAAAACAGGACCATTTATGAAAAATAAAATAAAAGATCTTCTACTGGCTGAAGCAAATGCGATAAGCCGGATACCTGTAACAGGCAAAATTGAAGCAGCTGTTGAACTTATCCACAAAAGAGTTCACAAGGGTTGTGGCAAACTGGTGGCAAGCGGCATGGGAAAAGCGGGTCAGATAGCCATTAATATAGCAACCACATTCAGCTCAACAGGAACGCCTGCTGTTTTTCTTCATCCCAGCGATGCCCAGCATGGCGATCTTGGGGTTATCAGGAAAGAAGATGTATTGTTATTGATATCAAACTCAGGTAAAACCCGTGAGATACTCGAACTGCTTGATCTTTCAAGAAACCTCCATAACCATCTGCCCATTATTCTTATTACCGGCAACCCGGATTCACCGCTTGTCAAATTATCGGATGTTGCAATACATACCGGTAATCCTGACGAGATTTGTCCGCTCGGTCTTACTCCCACCACTTCAACAACAACCATGACCGTTATTGGCGATATATTGGTGGTCCTGCTAATGGAGAAGATTGGATTTAATAATGAGGATTATGCAAAAAGACACCATGGTGGATACCTGGGGGAAAGAGCGAGGGGGGGGGAAAGAGCGAAAGAGCGAGGGGGCGAGGGAGCGTACTCGTAACTCGTAACCCGCTTCGTCCGCCGTAGTGGCAACGAAGGTGGATAACTCGTAACTCTTTAAAAGAATATAGAATGCCTGCTACGTGAAATGCGACACTTGCCCTGTGAAATTTGAGATACGAAAATATTTCATCAGGGAAGGAGCATATTTCACTGTGGTGAAATGAAGAAATATATGAGAAAAATTTACACTATTGGTGAAACACTTTACGATATAATTTTCCAAAACAACCAGCCAATTGCCTCCAAACCCGGAGGGGCAATGCTAAACACTGCTGTAACACTGGGAAGGCTACAACTGCCTGTAAATCTTATAAGTGAATACAGTGATGATCCTGTTGGAGAGAAAATAGAAACATTTCTTGAAGAGAACCATGTACAAACCGATCATATTTACAAGTATCATGATGGGCAGACAGCCATTGCACTGGCTTTCCTTGACAAGGATAACA
>JAUVHQ010000318.1 GCA_030593185.1 Bacteroidota bacterium | reverse complement strand
CACTTAGCAGCCATTGAGCGAATTTATCTGCATCATCAACAGGAAGGTGAGTAATTGTATAGAAAGCGCCTCCAGGCATAGGGCACTTAACTCCATCCATTTTATTTAGTGCCTCTACCATATAATTCCTGCGACCAATATATTCATTATATACCTCCGTAAAATATTCATCCGGTGTGTCAAGGGCTGCTTCACCAACTATCTGTCCTAATCCGGGAGGACAGAGCCTTGCCTGTGCAAACTTCATAGCTGAATCCATGATCTCCTTGTTTTTGGATACCATAGCGCCAATCCTTACACCGCATGAACTGTAACGCTTGGAAATCGAATCCATCATTACCACATTCTGGTCAATTCCATTAAGATGCATAGCTGATATATGTTCTTTCCCATCATAGCAGAATTCGCGGTAAACCTCATCTGAAAACAGGTATAGATCGTGTTTTTTTACAATATCCCTCAGTTTTTCCAGTTCATCACGTGAGTAAAGATAACCTGTAGGATTGCTGGGATTGCAAATAAGGATCCCCTTTGTTTTTGGAGTTATTCTTTTTTCAAATTCATCTATTGGAGGAAGAGCAAACCCGTTTTCAATAGTGGAGGTTACAGGCTTCACGATGATACCGGTTGCAACTGCAAATCCGTTGTAATTAGCATAAAATGGCTCAGAGATAATAATTTCATCTCCCGGATTCAGGCAAATCATCATAGCAAATGTAATAGCTTCAGACCCACCGGTGGTGATCATTAACTCGTTATGATCCACGTTAATATCAATATTCTGATAATATTCAGCAAGCTTCCTGCGGTAAGACTCGTTCCCGGCGGAATGACTGTATTCTATTACTGTGAGGTCCATGTTTCGCACTGCATCAAGTGCTACTTTAGGGGTAGGTATATCAGGTTGTCCAATATTAAGATGGTAAACTTTTCTTCCTTTTCTTTTGGCTTCTTCAGCATAAGGTGCAAGTTTTCTGATGGGTGAAGCGGGGATAATTTTTCCTTTTTTTGAAATAGCAGGCATTGCAATGTTTTTTAAATTTAATAAACCGGTTTTGTGATGACGTTTCAGTCACACCCTGACCAAAGCGTCAGGGTAAAATATTACCACAAATTTAACCGGAATATAACAATATTACTATGTTAAACAATATTTCCCGGATGCTAATAACATAATCGACGGAGGATAAAGGACTGAAAAGCGGATAAAATTTATATTTTTGCATCAATAAAGGGAATAGTGGAATGTTGAAAGTTTGTAAAGTTCAACGCTTACTTTTAACCTTTTAACTTTATAACTTTATAACTTTTAACTTATTTATGAATATTCCTTCAAAATACAACCCGGCATCAACAGAGGAAAAATGGTATAAGTACTGGATGGAAAAAGGGTTTTTTCACTCTGAGCCTGATGAAAGGGAGCCTTATACTATAGTAATCCCACCACCCAATGTTACCGGAGTTCTGCATATGGGACACATGCTTAACAATACCATACAGGATATTATGGTAAGGAGAGAACGAATGTTAGGAAAAAATGCACTCTGGGTTCCCGGAACGGATCATGCATCTATTGCTACGGAAGCGATGGTTGTGGCAAAGTTAAGAGAGAAAGGGATAAAAAAATCAGATCTTTCACGGGATAAATTCCTGGAACATGCCTGGGAATGGCGTAATGAACATGGGGGTATTATCCTGGAGCAATTGAAAAAGCTTGGTGCCTCGTGTGATTGGGAAAGGACCAAATTCACCATGGATGATGATATGTATGAAAGTGTTATAGATGTTTTTATCGATCTGTTCAGGAAAGGTTTTATTTACCGTGGGAAAAGGATGGTTAACTGGGATCCTCAGGCTAAGACTGCCATTTCTGATGAGGAGGTGATACATAAGGAAGTGGACTCGAAACTGTATTATGTCAGGTACAAGATCGATGGGGAGGATAAATGGCTTACAATTGCCACAACACGTCCGGAAACTATACTTGGTGATACAGCAGTTTGTGTTCATCCCAACGATGAACGATATAAAGATCTGCATGGAAAGAAGATACTTATACCTTTAGTAAACCGTTCTGTTCCAATAATCACCGATGAGCATGTTGACCAGGAATTTGGTACCGGTGCACTGAAGATTACCCCTGCCCATGATGAGAATGATTATGCAATTGGTACGAAACACAGTCTTGAAATCATTGATATTTTCAACGATGACGGGACACTGAATGAAAATGCACAGCTATTTGTTGGTGAAGATCGCTTTAAGGTTAGAGACAAGATAACGAAGAAACTGGATGATGAAGGACATCTTGTAAAGGTTGAAGATTATGTAAACAAGGTGGGATATTCTGAACGGACCGATGTAGCGATCGAACCAAGACTTTCGTTACAATGGTTCCTGAAGATGAAGGAGCTGGCGCAACCGGCGCTGAAACATGTGATGAATGACGATGTTAAAATATATCCTAAAAAATTTAAAAATACATATCGTTACTGGATGGAAAATGTGAAAGACTGGTGCATATCGCGGCAGTTATGGTGGGGTCAGCGGATACCTGCTTACTATGTTGCAGGAGAGGA
This sequence comes from Bacteroidota bacterium, assembly GCA_030593185.1. GTDB lineage: Bacteria > Bacteroidota > Bacteroidia > Bacteroidales > VadinHA17 > JADFUQ01. The sequence goes on along the minus strand of JAUVHQ010000318.1, from coordinate 461 downwards.
TACTTTTGTGGTTGCAAAAACCCGTGAAGAGGCACTGGTTATGGCAAAGGAAAAAACCGGCAACATGGGTTTGAAAGATGGCGATCTGAAACAGGATGAGGATGTATTGGATACCTGGTTCTCATCGTGGTTATGGCCCATTACGGTTTTTGACGGTATAAGGAATCCCGATAATGAGGATATCAGGTATTATTATCCGACAAATGACCTGGTAACTGCACCGGAGATCCTGTTTTTCTGGGTTGCCAGGATGATAATTGCCGGGTATGAATATTTGGATGAGAAGCCCTTCAAAAATGTTTACCTTACAGGCATAGTGCGTGATAAAATGGGCAGGAAGATGTCAAAGTCGCTGGGTAACTCGCCCGATCCACTCGAGCTGATAAAGAAATACGGTGCCGATGGTGTAAGGGTTGGAATGCTTTTATGTTCACCGGCCGGGGGTGACCTGCTATTTGAAG
>JAUVHQ010000160.1 GCA_030593185.1 Bacteroidota bacterium | reverse complement strand
ACTACAGAGTATTTATGTCCAAATATTCAACCGGCTTGGAAAAAGAATATATGAATATACCGGACATGGTGCAGCTATAAAGGATTGGGAAGGATGGGATGGTAAAATTAATGGCAGATCGGAAGCAAGTCCTGGTATATATTATTATGTTATAAGAGCAGTAGGCTATGATGACATCCTGTACAAAGGCAAAGAATACACCGGAGTTCTGTATCTCTACCGGGAAAAATAAACATTAATGATTAATTCGGGTTAATCTTCTTCCTGTTCTTCTTCAAACTTCCGGATAAGTTCTTCCTGCAGGTCGCCCGGCACCTGAGTATATTCTAAAAATTTCATAGTATACATCGCCCTTCCGTTAGTCAGAGAGCTAAGTGCGGTGGAGTATTTATTCATTTCAGCCAGTGGGATTTTAGTAGAGATTTTCTCAAAATCTTTTTCACTGCTCATTCCAAGTATAATGCCTCGTCTTCCCTGGAGGTCACTCACTACATCGCCCATTCTGTCGGAGGGTACAAGAATATCCACTTTATAAACAGGTTCCATAATTTTTGGACCGGCATTTTTAAATGCAATTTTGAATGCATTTCTTCCCGCAAGTCTAAAAGATATCTCGTTAGAATCAACCGAGTGCATTTTACCGTCATAAACAGCAACACAGATATCTCTTGCATAAGATCCGGTGAGAGGACCTTCTTCCATTTTTTCCATTATTCCTTTCAAAATAGCCGGTAAAAATCTGGCATCGATTGCTCCACCTACAATACAATTATAGAAAACAAGTTTTCCTCCCCATTCCAGATCATATTCATCCTTTTTCCTGACGGATACTTTTATTTCACGGCCATTTATTTTATAGACCTTAGGGTCATTCATTCCTTCTTTGTATGGTTCAATAACCATATAAACTTCACCAAATTGTCCGGCACCTCCTGATTGCTTTTTGTGCCTGTAATCAGCTTGAGCAGATTTTGTAATGGTTTCACGATAAGGTATTCGTGGAGGCAGGAATTCTGTATTTACATTAAAAATATTGTCCAGGTGCCATTTCAGGATATTCAGGTGGTGTTCCCCCTGGCCAAAAACGATAATTTGTTTTAATTCTTTGGAATATTCTATCAGGATTGTTGGATCTTCTTCATGCATCCTTTGGAGAGCTTCCCCGAGTTTTTCTTCGTCCCCTTCACTCATAGGTTTGAGAGCAGTTCTATATTTCGGCTCCGGAAAATCAATATTGTTAAATTTCCAGTTTTGACCGGCAATGTTCAGGGTATGATTAGTCCTTGTTTCTTTCAGTTTTACAGTCGCTCCAATATCCCCAGCTACCATTTCAGATACTTTTTCTTTATCTTGCCCTGCCATAACATATATTTGAGTGATCCTTTCTTTGTTTTGTGTGGTAGTATTAATTAAATCCATTCCTACAGATATTTTACCTGACATAACTTTAAAGAAGTTTACTTCTCCGATATGTTCTTCGATTGCAGATTTGAAAACAAACAAAGATGCAGGGCCATCAGGGTCGCATTTAGTCTCATTTCCTTCATCGTTAACAGGAGGTGGCATATCTGTTGGCCCCGGGACAGCATTTACTATAAATTCCATTAATCTTTCGATTCCAATATCTTTTTTCGCTGATATGCAGAAAACAGGGAAAATTCCTCGTTGAATAAGTCCTTCTTTTATTCCCGCACGCATTTCATCTTCATCAAGAGTATCCTTTTCAAAGAATATCTCCATTAGTCCTTCGTCATTTTCTGCAGCTTTTTCGATTAATTCATTTTGAAGATCCTCAGCATGGGCCAAATGATCTGATGGAATATCAGTTATTTCAGGATTGCCTCCATCGTTTGGATATTTATACATCTTCATTTTTATCACATCGATAAAAGAGTTGAATTCAGAACCTTCATTAACAGGGAATTGAGTGAGAACAACATTATTGCCAAATCTTTCCTTTAAAGATTCAATTGTTTTCTCAAAGTTCGATTTTTCATGGTCGAGAAGATTTACCACAAATATCAGAGGTTTATTAAGGGTTTCGGAATGACGGAATTGGATCTCAGTTCCAACCTCTACCCCGTTTTGAGCGTTTATTAACATAATACCGGTTTCTACCGGATTCAACCCGGATATCAATCCGCCAACAAAATCATCAAGACCAGGGACATCAATAATATTTATTTTATTATCATTATAAAGGCTATATAAAACAGAGGGAAAAACAGAACTTGTATTCTCCTGTTCAACTTTTTTGTAATCAGAAACTGTATTTTTCTTTTCTACCTGTCCCTTTCGTTCAATAATACCTCCATTAAACAGGATCGCTTCAGACAGAGTTGTTTTCCCTGAACCGGCATTTCCCAATAAGACAATATTTTTTATTTTATCTGACTGATATGTTTTCATTTCTTTTTAATTAAATTTTAATTAAATACACATAAATATGGTATCCTAATATTTATTTGTATCTCTAATTTTTGCGCCACAAAAGTAATAATTTTTTATAATAATCAATAGTCCGGTTTACACTTAAAAGTGCCTTTGGCAACAACCAAATTCTATATTCTTTTAGTTATTAAATTAATTAATGATCATTCTTGTTTTTTGAAAAAAAAGAATACCTTTGCACACCAATTTAACAAAATTTTTTAATGTAAACACGTGATTATATGCCGACAATACAGCAATTAGTTCGAAAAGGGAGGAAAAAGCTGGTGGAAAAAAGCAAAGCTCCGGCACTGGATTCTTGTCCTCAGAGAAGAGGTGTTTGTGTCAGGGTTTATACAACCACTCCGAAAAAACCTAATTCAGCAATGAGGAAGGTTGCAAGGGTAAGGCTTACCAACGGTAAAGAAGTTAATTCATATATACCTGGTGAAGGGCATAATCTTCAGGAGCACTCAATTGTATTAATCAGGGGAGGAAGAGTTAAAGATCTTCCCGGGGTAAGATATCATCTTATCAGGGGAGCTCTTGACACATCGGGTGTTGATGAAAGAACACAACGACGTTCGAAATACGGCACAAAACGACCAAAAAAATAATTAAATAACCATTGAAGGATTCAAATAATGAGAAAATCCAGAGCTAAAAAAAGACTTTTGGTACCAGATCCAAAGTATAGTGATATCCTTGTGACAGAATTTGTAAATAATCTTATGTTGAATGGGAAAAAGAGCCTTGCTTATAACATTTTTTACAATGCTCTTGATATGGTAGGTGAGAAAATGAAGGATGATGAAAATACACCACTTGATATTTGGAAAAAAGCACTGGAAAACATCACTCCACAGGTTGAGGTTAAGAGTCGCAGGATAGGTGGTGCAACGTTTCAGGTTCCAATGGAAGTGCGTCCTGAAAGGAAAGTTTCAATCAGTATTAAGAACCTGATAAAATACTCCCGGAACAGAGCAGGAAAAACCATGAGTGATAAACTGGCAGCCGAAATAGTAGCTGCTTTTAATCAGGAAGGCGGAGCATTTAAAAAGAAAGAAGAAACACACAGAATGGCAGAAGCAAATAAAGCTTTTGCGCATTTTAGATTTTAAATATTTTGATTAGTAGAGTTTGATCTGAGAATGGATGAGAATTTAAAATATACGAGGAATATTGGGATTATGGCCCATATTGATGCCGGTAAGACAACAACAACCGAAAGGATATTGTTTTATACGGGAATAACACATCGTATGGGTGAAGTTCATGATGGAGCAGCTCAGATGGACTGGATGGTGCAGGAGCAGGAACGAGGTATTACAATTACATGTGCTGCAACTACCACCTTCTGGAAATATCAAAATAAAGACTACAAAATAAATATTATAGATACTCCAGGACATGTTGATTTTACTGTTGAGGTTGAAAGATCGCTAAGGGTACTTGATGGCGCTGTTGCTATCTTTTGTGCTGTTGGAGGTGTTGAACCACAGTCAGAAACTGTCTGGCGGCAAGCTGATAAATATAATGTTCCCCGTATCGCATTCGTAAATAAAATGGACCGGGTAGGGGCGGATTATTACAGTGTTGTAGGCCAAATTAAGGATAAATTGAAATCAATTGCTGTTCCTATCCAGATTCCGATAGGTTCAGAGGATTCCTTTAAGGGAGTAATTGATCTGATTGACAATAAAGCTGTAGTTTGGTATGACGACGAAACAATGGGGACTAATTATCACCTTGTTGAGATCCCTGAAAATCTGAAAGAAGAAGCTGCGGAATGGCGGGAAAAAATGCTTGAAGCAGTAGCTGAAACAGATGATTCACTGCTTGAAAGGTATTTTGAAAATCCGGATTCCATTGCACCGGAGGAGATCCGTGATGTAATAAGAAGATCAACCATTGAAAGGTCAATCGTTCCTGTTATGTGTGGGTCTGCTTTTAAGAACAAGGGAGTTCAAAGACTTATGGATGCTATTACAGGTTATTTACCAAGCCCGCTTGATGTAGGAGCTATTACCGGAATTCATCCAAAGATCAATAAAGAGATTAAAAGGGAACCTGATAATGAACAACCACTTGCAGCACTGGCTTTTAAAATTGCCACTGACCCATTTGTTGGAAGACTGGCGTTTTTAAGAATTTATTCAGGAACTATTCATTCCAACTCTACTGTATATAATCCCAGAACCAATAAACGTGAAAGAATTACGCGTCTTTACCAGATGCATGCCAATAAGCAGAATCCAAAAAACATGATTGAAGCAGGAGATATTTGCGCTGCAGTTGGATTCAAATCTCTCAAAACCGGTGATACACTTTGTGATATCAAACAGCCAATTTCCCTGGAATCAATGGTTTTTCCTGACCCTGTGATAGGGATTGCGATTGAGCCAAAAACACAGGCAGATGTGGATAGGCTGGGAATTGCACTTGGAAAATTGTCAGAAGAGGATCCTACTTTTCAGGTAAAAACAGATGAAGAATCAGGGCAAACAATTATAAGAGGCATGGGAGAATTGCACCTAGAGGTATTGGTTGATCGCTTAAAGCGTGAATTTAATATTGAATGTAATCAGGGAATACCACAGGTTGCTTACAAAGAAGCTATTACTGTAAGTATTAAACAAACAGAGGTTTTTAAAAAGCAGACAGGTGGTAAAGGAAAATTTGCCCATATCGTTGTTGAAATTTCACCTGTTGATGAGGGTGAAAAGGGTTTGCAATTCATTAATGAAGTCAAAGGTGGTAACGTCCCAAAAGAGTATATTCCGGCAATAGAAAAAGGATTCCGGGGTGCTATGTATAACGGTCCTTTAGCCAGTTACAAAATGGACAGTCTAAAGGTTGTATTAAAAGATGGCTCCTTCCATCCTGTTGATTCAGATAGTTTGTCTTTTGAGATCGTAGCAAGGATGGCATTCCGTAAAGCAACACAAAAAGCACATCCGGTACTGCTTGAGCCAATAATGTCAGTTGAGGTAGTAACCCCTGAGGAATACATGGGTGATATCATTTCTGATATAAATAAAAGACGGGGTCAGGTGCAGGGTATGGAATCAAGGCAGGGAGCAAGGGTTATTAAAGCAATGGTACCACTGGTTGAGAATTTTGGATACGTTACTGTTTTGCGTACAATTACTTCAGGCAGGGCAAC
>JAUVHQ010000242.1 GCA_030593185.1 Bacteroidota bacterium | reverse complement strand
TTTGGCTGGGATTTAATATCTGTAATAAAAATAACTCCCGGGAATATTAAGAAAAACAATATTTTTTTAACCATAGCGAATTTGTTTTTATAAATTAACTCAAGTTGCCCTTTATTATTGAATAAAACACAGATGACACGGATTTGACTGATTTACACTGATTATTATTTTCTTATATCCGTGATTATCTGTAATATCAGTGTCATCCGTGTTCCATTTTTACTCAGTTGTAAGTAAGTAGCAACTTAGGTTAATTAATTCCCTCTTCTCCCTCTATTCCATTTTCTTCTTCCCGAACGCCGGATCGATTTTAATGAACCACAGAGCTGCGAAACTCGGGATAGTGCATATTATCACATAGATAAAGAAATGCTGATAACCCAGAAATTCCTGTATCGCTCCACTTATCATTCCGGGAATCATCATCCCAAGCGCCATGAATCCTGTAGCAATAGCAAAATGTGCTGTTTTATACTCTCCCTGACCGGCTATATACAACATATAAAGCATATAACCTGTAAATCCAAATCCGTAACCAAATTGCTCAACTGCAATACAAGCGTTAATCACAATCAGGTTATCCGGAAGCACATAAGACATAAAAATATAAACTACATTCGGAACATTGATACTTACAGCCATCCACCATATCCATTTTTTCAATCCATTTCGTGAAGCAACAATACCACCCAGTATTCCCCCGGCCATCAATGCTATAAGACCAACTGTACCATAAGCAATACCCTTTTCAGTTAATGATAATGCCAGTCCCCCGTTTTCGTGTGAATCAAGGAAAAAAGGAGAAGCCATTTTTGTCAGCTGTGATTCTGAAAAACGGTAAAGCAATAGAAAAATAATTGAAGGTATTATTCCTTCCTTTTTGAAAAAAGTTGCAAATACATGAAAATAAGAACCTTCCTGTTTTTTGTTTTCCCTGTTATCTGATTCAGGAGAAGGGAGAATATATTTATGATACAGACTAAGCAACAGGAAAAGTATCCCTAAAAAAGCAATTGATACTGACCAGCTAAACGGAACATTACCAGCTTTTGCATCAAACCTGGCACTTGCGGTTTCTTTAAGATTTGGTTTTACTTTAATAGTTGCTTTTTTTGGAATATTCCAATTGCTTTTATCAAATTCAAATATCCCGGTACTTGCCAGATATATGTCCTGACTTCCCTTTTTATGTCCAAATGTCATTTTAACAATTTTGTCATCTTCAGGCGGTGCTGACAAAGCAAAATAGATAACTGCAGAATCACAGGGATCAGGATCGGCTTTATTATAAAGTGGTACTTTAACATCTTCAGGGAAAACAAGGATCCTCGGTTTGCCGTCTTCTTCAACAATTTTAATATCCTCTTCGTGAATAGTATCCGTAATCCGGGATCGCGAAACTGCCCTGATATTGACATTCAAAGTATCTAACCCCGTATTATCCAATATCAAACCGGTAATTATCACTACCAGGCCAAGTCCGGCAATCATTGCCAGCCGGTAGAAAGTAGCACGGATTCCTGTAAAGAATGCCTGGGTGTGTTCATCCAGGGCAAGCATATAGAATCCGTCTGCAGCAATATCATGTGTTGCCGATGTTAATGCCATCACCCATAAGAACATAAGTGTAACCGGGAACCACCACGGCAGTTGCAGTGCAAATGATACTCCAAAAAATGCCAGTGCTAATATCAACTGCATCCATACGATCCATTTCCGTTTTGTAGAATAAATATCCACAAACGGACTCCACAATGGTTTTATCACCCATGGTAAATAAAGGAGGCTTGTCCAAAATGCAAGCTTTGAATTGGGGATACCCAATGTTTTGTACATATCACTTGCAACAAACATTACGATTATGTATGGAATACCCTCAGCAAAATAGAGGGATGGTATCCACGACCAGGGAGAACGATTGGATTTGTTTTTTGAATTCATATTTCCGGTTTGGTTACGAGTTGGGGGTTGACTTTTTTGTTAATAGATTTTCTTCAATTTGGAACCGGGATAATAATGATACACTATTTCGTCTGTTTTATAGCCATTTAATGCCATTCCCAGCGCTCCTATCTGGCATAATCCGGCACCATGTCCCCAGCCCGCTCCTTTAAAAATAAAGCCCTCAGGATAATCTGATCTTTCCGGTTTTACCTCTTCAATAATAATTGCCGAGCTAAATAAGAACATTTTATGAAGAACGCGACGGATCTCATAATCCTTCTCAATAATAACAGACTTCGGATTATCGTTACTATCAATGTATCTGATCTCAAGTTCCAGCATTCTGCCGCTTCCGGCTCTTTTAAGGGGATTAAGTGATAATACGGTTTTTGCATTTAGTTTAAGCTTTTCATTTATATTTTCTACTAGTTCCTGCCGCGAGGTTTCTACTGTCCAGCGAAAATATTTTCCTTCTTCATCAACATTGCCCAGGTATTTTTTAAGCTGATTTTCCGGGATATAATGAGGACTGCAAAAAGTGCGTGGTACACTGTTTACCCATTTCTTCATTTCCTGTTCCTTTGTCAGGTCGACACAAATATTTTCTTTAGCATCAGGAATATTTTGCATATATGACAGGGGCTTGTTTTCCCATAGACTTTCAAATTTCTCCATAACACCGCCACATGATTTTGAATAGCGGGTATCGCAAATTTCATTGTTATAGATTAAAACCTGACCCCGGGTGTTCAAGGCTCCCTCCTTTGATTGATCAGTTAAATTGTTTATTCCATGGTATCTCTGGCAGCAATCATCATTACATACATCAAAACCAAGATGAATATGTTTTTGCTCCACATTTGCCAGCATCCATGACCGGGCAATTATTGTCTGGGCTTTAATGAATGCTTCAGGACATTCAGCACCCATTTCAGATGTAGCCACACAGGCAAGATAAGATTCTAACGGTAATTCATTGATAAGAACCAGCGATCCGTCAACAATTTTGATTTCAAGTGTATAAGGCAATTTTACACTGATGTATTTTGCCCAGTGAAACCCCCGTCCTGCAATAACAGGTTCCACTAAAATATATCCGGTATCACTATTTTGAAAAAACTTAAGGCTTGTTACAGGTTCAACTCCTCTATGCCCTTTCAGTTCAATCCCTGTTTCATTCACAGAAATTTCAATTTTATTGTCAGATACCGAAACAGTCTGAGAATTATTTATTAAAATTGATGTGGAGTGTAAGTCTGAGATCTTAAGTGAAAGAGAGTTTTGCTTGTCTTCAGGCAGGATTATTCCAACCCGCAATAATGGTTCTTTATCTGGTATAACTTCCGGTATTAACATAAACTATCTTTTTTACAGGTTAGCCATGCATCTACACCTGCTCCTATTGCCGGTGCTTCCCTCAACCTTGAAATTGCAATGAAATCTTCCCTGAATCTCCCGTTTTGTAAATATTTCTTTTTAAGCCGGTTTTCATTATTCTTATTAAATAATTCCGATAATCGTTCAATAATCCGGCTCCACAACAAGCCGGTTTGTTTTGAATCATCAAGCAAATCGCCAAGACGTTGTCCGATGATTATACGATCCAGAAGTACACCTCTAAATTTATGATTCTTTTTAGGTAATTCCCTGGCAGGATTAACAAAGGAGAAAAGTCCCAACCAGCCGGAATATATTGTTGTAATACGTTCGTATAATAATGTGGCAATATAGATGCTGACATCATTAATTGTATCAAGAGCGGCTTTATCTTCTGACAAAGCTTTTTCGAGAATTTGTGGCGGATAAATATGGTTATTATTTAACTCTTCAACAGGAATGTTGCTATAGCGGCTATAAATAAATTGCATTCCTGCTGCAGAGGCATATCGTTCAAAAGATATTCCCTTATCGCATTGCATTTCCCAGGCTTTTGCAATCCAGCTTTTAGCCTGGTCGAAGGGAATAAGTTTCCCTTTCAGTTTCAGCGCATCAGCAACACCGGTTCCACCACCGAGGTAATAAGCATTTTCAACATCCCTGAATAATCCGCCTGTTGAATATTCTTCGCCTAAACCACAATAATCCGCATCACTGCCAAGATGAGCGACCGGAGAACCAAGAGTCAGTTTTTCTTCTTTAATTTTTAATTCAATAAATTCTGAAAAT
>JAUVHQ010000228.1 GCA_030593185.1 Bacteroidota bacterium | reverse complement strand
AACTTTCGGAGTTAATTTGTAAGAAGAACCGGTATTATGGAATACAATAAAATAAAAGTCGGAATTACACAGGGTGATATTAACGGTATTAGCTATGAGATTATTATTAAAACACTTGAGGATAACCGGATAAGTGAAATGTGTACCCCAATTCTGTATGGATCTCCGAAAGTGGCAGCCTATCACCGGAAAGCAATCAAAGTATCTAATTTCAGTTTTAACCACATTAAATCACCTGAAGAAGCAAATTTTAAAAGACCAAATATTATTAATATTCTTGATGATTCTGTAAGGGTTGAGCTGGGAAAATCAACCCGGGAAGCGGGGCATGCATCACTAAAAAGCATGGAAATGGCAGTTAGCGATCTTATAGATGAAAAAATTGATGTTCTGGTAACAGCTCCTATAAATAAGAATAATATTCAGTCGGATAATTTTAATTTTCCGGGACATACAGAATATCTTGAAAGTTTTTTTGAAGAAAAGGAAGCTTTAATGATTATGGCAAGCGACCTGTTGAGAGTAGGTGTTGTTACCACTCATATACCTGTTGCAAAGATACCTGAACATATTACAAAGGATAATATTCTTAATAAACTAAAACTTCTTGAACAATCATTAATTCAGGATTTTGGGGTTCATAAGCCGAGAATTGCCGTATTGGGTCTGAATCCACATGCCGGCGATGAGGGAGTATTAGGATCAGAAGAAATTGAAATTATAACACCGGCTATTGAAGCAGCGAAAGAGGAGAAAATTCTCGCGTTTGGTCCCTACTCGGCGGATGGTTTTTTTGGGTCAGATAATTATTCAAAATTTGATGCTGTTCTGGCTATGTACCACGATCAGGGTCTTGCTCCCTTTAAAGCTCTTGTTCTTGGAGCAGGTGTAAATTTCACAGCCGGTCTTCCAATAATTCGCACGGCACCTGCTCATGGTACGGCTTATGAACTTGCCGGGCAGGGAATTGCTTCACCCGACTCTTTCAGAAATGCATTGTACCTGGCTTGTGATATTTATATGAACAGAAAAGCATATGCAGAAATTACATCAAACCCGTTGGAGTCACATACTTATGAGGATACACCTGCTCAGGATTAATTTATATATTCATTTTTTTACATGCTCCGAAATCTATGAATTTTGCTGTTCTGCTAAATAACATACAATCAATAATTTTATAACAGCCTTATTGGTAATAACAACCTTTAATATTTTATTAATTTTGTTTCAATTGTTCTTGCATTAAAGTTAAAACTAAAAAAAATCCAATATCATGGCTAAAATTACACGTCAATTAGCACTTGATTATCATTCAAAAGGCAAACCGGGAAAACTTGAAGTAATCCCGACTACATCTTACAGTACACAAACAGATTTGTCTCTGGCGTATACTCCCGGGGTTGCTGAACCCTGCAGGGAAATAGAAGCTAATCTTGATGAAGCTTACAAATATACTATGAAGGGAAACCTGGTTGCTGTAATTTCCAATGGAACCGCTGTTCTTGGTCTTGGTGATATTGGTGCCCTGGCAGGTAAACCTGTTATGGAAGGGAAAGGATTACTGTTTAAAGTTTTTTCTGATGTGGATGTTTTTGATATTGAGGTAAATGAGAAAGATATTGATAAACTTGTCGATATTGTGATAGCAATTTCTCCTACATTTGGAGGGATCAACCTTGAAGATATTAAAGCTCCTGAATGTTTTGAAATTGAAAAAAGATTGATAGAAGAATTGGACATTCCTGTTTTTCATGATGATCAACATGGCACAGCAATTATTTCCGGAGCCGGGTTAGTTAATGCTCTTGAGTTGGTAGGCAAGAAAATTGAAGATGTTAAAATTGTTGTAAACGGAGCAGGAGCATCTGCAATATCTTGTTCCAGGCTTTATATGGCACTTGGTGCAAGACGAGAGAATATTGTTATGCTTGACAGTAAAGGCGTCCTGAATAAAAAAAGGAAAGACCTGAATAAATACAAAAAGGAATTTATTACAGATAGAGATATAAGCACACTTGAAGAAGCTGTGAAAGATGCAGATGTTTTTCTTGGATTATCAATTGGAGGTGTTATGAGTAAAGAAATGGTTAAAACAATGGCTCCCAAACCCATAGTTTTTGCTATGGCTAATCCCGATCCTGAAATATCATATGAAGACGCTGTTGAAGCCAGGGATGATATCATTATGGCTACAGGTCGTTCAGATTATCCAAACCAGGTGAATAATGTACTTGGGTTTCCCTTTATTTTCAGAGGAGCTCTTGATGTTAGGGCTACAATAATCAATGAAGAGATGAAAATAGCAGCTTCGCATGCTCTTGCTAAACTGGCTAAGGAGCCGGTTCCGGAAACGGTTATCAAAGCGTATGATGTTAAAAGTTTAATTTTCGGAAAAGATTATATTATACCAAAACCGCTTGATCCACGACTGATATCCAGGGTTGCTCCCGCAGTGGCGAAAGCTGCTATTGAAACAGGTGTTGCAAGGAAAAAGATAACTGACTGGGATGCTTATTGCCAGGAACTTGATAAACGCCTGGGTTATGAGAATGTCTTGCTTAGAAATATTCAGAATATGGCATGTAACGATCCAAAACAAATAGTCTTTGCTGAAGGTGATAACCCGAGGATACTGAAAGCTGTACAGACTGTTGTTCATGAAGGTATTGCAAAGCCTATTCTTTTGGGAAACAAAAAGAAAATCGCTGATCTTATTAACGAAAATGCTCTTGACCTGCAAGATGTCCCGGTTATTGATTATCAGTCTTTGGAGGAATCAGGAAGAAGAGAAAAATTTGCGAAGTTGATATTTAAGAAAAGACGAAGAAAAGGAATTACATACGATGAAGCTTTGGAAAGTGTTCAAAACCGCAATTATTTTGGGGTTATGATGGTTGAAAGTGGTGAGGCTGATGCTTTTATTTCAGGTTTTTCAAGTAAATATGCTGATACAATCCGGCCTGCTATTCAACTTGTTGGAACAGACAGCGCATTGAAACATATTGCAGGGATGTACATTGTGAATACAAAAAAGAAGACCTTTTTCTTTTCAGATACAACAATTAATTTCAAACCAACAGCACAAACATTGGTTGATACCACTCTGATTACAGCTGAAAAAGTCAGGCAGTTTGGTATTGAGCCAAAGATCGCTCTCGTTTCATATTCCAACTTTGGAGCATTCAGGGATGGAAGTCCGGGAATGGTCCGTGAGGCAGTAGAAATACTACACCGTGATTATCCCGATTTAATTGTTGACGGAGAAATGCAAGCTAACTTTGCTTTTAATAATAAATTAAGAAAGAGCAAGTTCCCATTCAGTAAATTGGCAGATACAGATGTCAATACAATTATATTTCCCGACCTGGATTCAGGAAATATTGCATACAAAATGATGCAGGAGATAGGGAATGCTCAGGTTATCGGACCTGTTTTAATGGGGATCAGGAAATCCATTCATATCCTACAGTTAGAGAGTTCAGAAAAAGAGATCGTTAATATGGCAGCTATAGCATGTGTGGACGCCCAGGGCAGAAACGAGGTATAATTATTTTAGTCTTGTTCATTAATACTGCTATTTATGTATGAGTATATTCAGGGCAAATTAAAAGAGGTAAGTCCTACTTATGCTGTTGTTGAAGCTGGTAATATTGGTTATTTTATCAATATTTCCCTTAATACTTTTTCAAATATTTCCGGGAAAAATGAAGTTAAACTGCTTATCCATCAAATTGTCAGGGAAGATGCCCAGCTCTTTTTCGGATTTGCTGATAAGTATGAACGGGAAATTTTCAGGATGCTGATATCAGTGTCTGGAATTGGGGCAAATACAGCCCGGTTAATGCTTTCGTCACTTTCTCCCTCCGAACTCAGTAAAGCGATTATGGAAGCAGATATTAATCTATTGAGAAGTATTAAAGGTATTGGAGCCAAATCAGCCCAAAGAGTGGTTGTAGATCTTAAGGAAAAGGTTGGAGAATCAGGCGATATAAGTGAAATTTTCAAAGAAGAAAGCAATACTTTAAAAGAAGAATCGTTATCTGCTTTAGTAATGCTGGGATTCTCAAAAGCTTCTGTCCAAAAAGTACTGGATAAGATCCTTAGGGAAGAACGGGATATTACAGTTGAGGAGCTGGTGAAGAAAGCATTGAAAAAATTGTAAAGCTCTAATAATATTTCCGTGGCACTTGAAAAAAATTCTGAGATATATTATTGTAGGGATAGTAATGTTTTTGTCAGGATTATCACCGGTTCTGACAAGGACTATTTATTTATCATACCCGGAAAACCCGTATTCCCTTTCCCCGGAAGTATTACAACAGGACACAACCCGGAAGGATACTACTGTTGTTGATCTTC
>JAUVHQ010000404.1 GCA_030593185.1 Bacteroidota bacterium | reverse complement strand
ACTCGCTAAAATATCTGTTAATGCGAAATTTGAAGGGAAAAATGATCTGAGAGTAAATGGATTAAAAATCTCCGGGAATTCTGAATATATTTTCAGGGATAAGATTTTGCATCACGGAACACTTCTTTTTGATTCAAATCTTGATAACCTGGAGAATGCCATTAAAAAGGAGGAGGACCACTATTCTGATAAGGCTGTAAAATCGATCCGGAGCCAGGTAACTAATATTAGTTTACATCTTAAAAATAATATCTCAATATCAGAATTCAGTGAGTTAATGCAGTCGTTTATGTTTAATTATTTCCCCGGCACTTCATTGTATCATTTTACAAATGAAGATATTAAAAAAATCAGCAAACTGGTTGAGGAAAAATATTCCGGATGGGAGTGGAACTATGGTTGCTCGCCAAGGTATATGATGAAGAAAGTAATAACTGCCGGAAAGCGTAGAATCACAGTAGAATTTACCGTTTCGAAAGGGATAATTGAAAATTTTAAGATGGATGATTCAGGTCAGTTTGGTGATGTGACAAAAAAAATTAGTGCTGCAGTCACTGGTTTGCAGCATGAAGAAACATCTCTGACTAAGAGATTGTCTGAGTTTCATAAATCATCCTTTTTTCAGAGTATTAGCATAATTGATTTTGTGCATTTGCTATTTTAATTCTATGGATAAGGAGATAAATGAGTTTTGGCAAAAAATTATGAGCGTTATGATGAAAGAGCTTGAACAGATTCGAACGCTATCATAAATTCAATTGAAACTGTTTCTCTAATATTACTGAAATATACTATCTTAATATCAATGGCTGTATAAAATTATAATAACAACTGGAATGCTGGTCAGTTCGAGGTTTAATTTATAGCTAGCAGGAAGGATTCGGGACACTGACTACAAACTCTGGTTATTATCCCATCAGGCTGTCACGGTTTTCATAAATCTTGGTAATGGCACTCACAATATCATCCATATCTGATTTTGTGCCCAGCAGGAGGCTCTGGTAAAAAACAACAGCCTCCTCACAGAGCTGGTCGTTGCCTGGAAGGTGATTCTCTTCCCTGTAACGTCGCAACCTATCCTCACCGAACAAGCGCTTGTATCCCTTTGAGTTTAATGCCTCCTCCACCAATTCGTATTTATTCTGTGGACCATAACCTGAACTGGCCGGGATGCCCTCTGCTTGCAGGGCTTCGATGAACTTTTGCTTTGGGATGTTATTGAAAAACTCCTTTTTATACCTGAAGGGATATAAATGGTAGGCGGAGCGGTTGGCACCTTTAGCCAGTTTATAAGTAATGATTCCGGGTATGTCCTTCAGTTTTGAGTCAAGGTACAGGGCATTTGCCAGGCGTATATCTGCGTCTTTTTTTGCGCGTTTCATCTGGGACATCAACATGATCGCCTGCATCTGCTGCATACGGCGGTTACTTCCCCGGGCAGGATAGGGGGTAGTACCTTTGAAACTTCCATACGGACGTCCACAGTTATGAAAAGAATGGCAACGATCCATTAACTCGTCATCGTTCCCGACAATGGCTCCACCTTCCCCGGTTGGAATGTGTTTGGAATTCTGAAAGCTGAAACAACCCAGGTCACCGAGGGTCCCTGCCTTCCTGTTCTTATACTCTGTCAGCCAGGCCTGGCAGGCATCCTCAATCACTTTCAATCCGTGTTTAC
>JAUVHQ010000198.1 GCA_030593185.1 Bacteroidota bacterium | reverse complement strand
TATTGCTAATCCTATGGCTTATTTTATGCGTGTAAACAGAATGATATTATTAAAAGGATCAGGATTTTATGATATTCTCCCTGAATTTGTATCAGTTAGCATATATGCACTGATTATCCTGAGTCTTGCTGTCTGGAGATATCGGAAAACTGTTTAAGATGATTTTCCAGCTATTTGTATAATGCCACTAAGACTCTAAAACACAAAGAATCACAAAGAACAGACAATCAGTATCTTAAACTTAGTGAGTTCTTTGAGTCTTAGTGCCTTTGTGGCTGAAAAGACTTTTCGGAGTAGACTCAAAGTTAGAAGTTATATTCTTCTTTACTCGTAACCCGTAACACGTAACTCTTCACACTGCATCACAATTCTTTTATTCCCTCAATTCCCTTTATTCCCTTTCTTCCACTACTTGCAGTTTTGAACAATTACCTATAACTTGTGCCCAAAATATACCATAAACTAAACAACATGAAATTTGATCCTGCAGCAAAACTACAGCAGAGCATAAACCTGAGTGCTTACGATGGTGTTAACCCGGCGATATCCGATTCCGCAACATTTGCTTTTTCCAGGGCAGAATTAATGTCTGATACTTTTGAAGGTAAAACTGAAGGATGTTTTCTCTATTCCAGACACTGGAACCCTACAAACCAGGTACTTTCTTCATGTCTTGCAGCTATGGAGGGTACTGAAGCAGGATGGGTTATCGGCTCGGGAATGGCAGCAATTACCTCTGCTATTCTGCAAATCTGTAATTCAGGTGATCATATTATTTCAAGCATTACTACCTATGGTGGTACATATGCATTCTTTCAAAATTGGCTTCCTAAGTTCAAAATTGAAGTAACTTTTGTTGATATCGTTGACCTTAAAGCTGTTGAACAGGCGATTCAACCCAATACACGAATGATATTTACCGAGACTCTTACAAATCCTCTGCTTCAGGTAAGTGATATTTCTGAACTTACAAAGATCTCAAAGAAAAACGGGTTAAAACTTGTTGTGGATAATACTTTTACACCCATGATCTTTTCTCCCCACCTTCTGGGTGCTGACGTAGTTATACATAGTCTCACAAAATTTATAAATGGAAAGAATGATTGTGTAGCTGGTGTAATCTGTAGTTCTGATGAATTTATTGATTCACTTATTGATGTTCACTCAGGAACTGCCATGTTGCTCGGACCTGTACTTGATACTCTGCGATCATCTTCCATTCGTAAGAACCTGTTCACTCTGCATATACGTATGAAAAAACATAGTGAGAACGCTATGTATCTCGCAAAAAAAATGAAGGAAAAAGGATTGAAAGTCAGATATCCCGGTTTGCCAGATCATTCACAGCATAAGACTTTCAAAAAAATGATGAATAAGGATTATGGGTTTGGGGGTATTCTGACTTTGGATATGGAAACTGCAGATAATGCGGGAAAACTTATGACATCAATGCAGGATGACGGAGTAGGTTACCTGGCTGTTAGTCTTGGTTATTTCAAAACCCTGTTTAGTAACTCAGGCACTTCAACATCTTCTGAAGTACCTATCGAAACACAGAAGGAAATGGGACTTTCACCGGGACTTATTAGAATGTCAATAGGACTTGATCAGGATATTGAACTGACCTGGAAGAAAATTGAAAACTGTTTGAATAAAATATAAATATTCAAATCTCAACCGACTGGTGGGTTTTAAAATGCGGACGGAATTGAACATTGTTTTTATCTGCCTTTTGTTTCATTCGGCGTATGTTCATTAAGCATTTTCGCTTGTCAAACAAGAGAGCAGGTTCTGTTATTTTATTTAAAAAGTTCATCAATGTTTTCCGGTTTATTTTAGAATCTATTTTCTTAATTCTATGAAAATCAATTACCGCATAATAAATTGAAACATGAAAAAACTGAGCCAATTATACAAAACCCTGGTCGAATTTCTTACTGTCGGGATATGGAAAATGTCTCTTTATGAGACCTCCGGGGTGAAATCATTCCTGATCAAACAGTTAAGGATCATTATGCTTGCTCTTCGTGGTTTCTCCGAAGACAAAGTCTCGTTGAGAGCTTCATCTCTTACTTTCTATTCACTTCTTTCAGTAGTACCAACCCTGGCAATGATATTCGGGATAGCTAAAGGTTTTGGGTTTCAGAACAAACTCGAAGCAGAACTTATAAAAGGATTCCAGGGACATGAGGAAGCATTGAATTGGATAGTAAATATGGCAAGGAATTACCTCGAGAATGTCAAAGGAGGTGTAATTGCCGGTATCGGTCTTATTGTACTTTTTTGGACTGTAATGGGGCTGTTAACCAATATTGAACGGTCATTTAACGGTATCTGGCAAGTAAAGAAATCAAGGCCATTTGTAAGAAAGTTCACCGATTACCTTTCTATTATGCTCATTGCCCCGATATTCATTCTTGTTTCAAGTAGTGCTAATGTATTTATTACCTCACAAATTGACATGATTACAACAGAAGTTGCTTTGCTGGGTCAAATTAAACCGGTGATAAACTTTTTCCTTCATTTTATACCCTATTTTCTTATTTGGTTTCTTCTGACCATTGTTTATATGGCTATGCCTAATACAAAGGTGAATTTCAGGTCGGCACTGGTTGGTGGTATCATTGCCGGTACACTTGTGCAATTGTCGCAGTGGGGATATGTATATTTCCAGATCGGGGTTTCAAGATACAACGCATTATATGGTAGTTTTGCCGCTCTTCCATTGTTTCTTATCTGGCTACAGCTCAGCTGGCTGATAGTGCTTCTTGGAGCGGAAATATCATTCGCAAAACAAAATGTGGCAAGATATGAGTTTGAGTATGATTCATTGAGTATTAGTTATAAGTTGAAGCGTATTTTAACTTTACTTGTTGCTAATCATGTGATTAAACTTTTTCAGAAAGGCGATAGTCCTCTTACTTCTTATCAGTTGGCAAAAGAACTGAAGATCCCTGTCAGAGTGGTCAGGGATATTACATTTGAGCTTACTGAAGCAGGAATTTTCTCCGAAACACTCAAACAAAGCCCAAAGGAAATAGCATTGCAACCGGGCAGGGACATTCATACCATTACGGTGCATTCAGTCCTGAAAAAGCTGGAGAATAAAGGTTTGAAGAAAATGACTTCTGCCGGTAGTAAGGAATACTTGAAGATTGCCGGAGTGGTTGAGGAATTTGAAAACACTTTGGATAAATTACCATCGAATATTCTGCTGAAAGATATTTGATCACTCAAACTCCCGGAATGCCTTTTTTATCCTTTCCATTGCATCCCTTAATTGTTCCTCAGTAATGGTAAGGGGAGGAGCAAACCGGATAATATCCCCATGAGTAGGTTTGGCAATTACGCCATATTCCTTCATGGCTAAACATACATCCCATGCTTCTTTTCCACCTTTTGGAGCAATTATAACAGCATTTAATAACCCTTTTCCACGCACCGTTTTTATCATTTTGGATTCAATATTGCGAAATTCATTCCTGAATATTTCTCCCAGTCTTTCAGCATTTTCAGCAAGTTTTTCTTCTTTAACAACTTCAAGAGCTGCTATGGCAACTTTTGCTGCTACCGGGTTTCCACCAAACGTTGATCCGTGTTCACCGGGTTTGATGGTTAACATGATATCATCATCAGCCAAAACGGCTGATACCGGTAAAACCCCTCCGGATAAGGCTTTACCCAGAATAAGAATATCAGGTCGCACACCCTCATGATCGCATGCAAGTAACTTTCCCGTACGGGCAATTCCTGTCTGTATCTCATCTGCAATAAACAACACGTTGTTTTGCCTGCAAAGATCGGATGCTTTTTTCAGGTAACCTTCATCAGGAACAAATACACCTGCTTCACCCTGGATAGGTTCAACCAGGAATCCTGCCACATTTGGATTTTTCAATTCTTTTTCCAGTGCATCAATATTATTATAAGGTATGGTAATAAAACCCGGAGTATATGGACCAAATTCGTTTCGTGCTTCCGGATCGCTTGACATAGAAATAACTGTAATAGTTCTTCCATGGAAATTACCTTCACAAACAATTATCATGGCTTCATTTTCACCTATTCCTTTTTTCTGGTATGCCCACTTACGGCATAGCTTAATAGCAGTTTCATCACCCTCAGCTCCGGTATTCATAGGTAATACTTTGTCATACCCGAAATAATTGGTGATATATTCCTCGTATTCACCTAAAACATTGTTATAGAATGCCCTGGAAGTGAGGGTGAGAATTTTTGACTGTTTAGTAAGCGCATCAACAATCTTTGGATGACAATGCCCTTGATTTACAGCAGAGTAAGCTGAGAGAAAATCAAAATATTTTTTGCCGTCAACATCCCAGACAAACACACCCTCACCACGTTCAAGAACAACAGGTAGTGGATGGTAATTATGAGCCCCGAATTTATCTTCACGGGCCATGTAATCCTGTGACTTCATAATTTGTATTGTGTTAATGAGTTAAATATTTGTAAATAAACAAATTGGAACAACTTTCGAGTAAAATAATCTTAAGCAAAAATAGTTATTTCTGCTCTAATTAAAATATGTTAAGAAACAAAGTAACTATTCAGTGCTTAAATAAAGAAGTGACTAAAGAGACTAAAGTTAAAATTTGCGCATGCATACCATGTAATGCATAATAAGTATACGGATTTTGCGAACGAAGTGAAGCAATCTCTCCTGACTTTTCGTAAAGCTTATGACAGTCCTTATTAGTTCTAAGAATTAAAAGCTAACTGACACCCTGAAATTCAATCTCCTTGAAGTAAGGTAGTTAGGAACAGCAAACCGGTTT